>JACCTU010000046.1 GCA_013812235.1 Actinomycetota bacterium
TGCCATGACGACTCCCGGTCAGGATGCTTCTTCGTAGTCCGCTGTGGCGAGGACGGGCAAAGCCCGCCTTCGCGCCGAATAGACCCTCAAGGCCGCGGGAGGTTCTGCGTGTACGCGTCTCGGCGCCGGGTCGCTAGCATCGAGTCCGTGACCGAAACCGACGCACCGCTGGAGCAGCAGCTCGAGGAGATCGGGACCCAGCTCGCCTGGGTCCGTGATTACCTTTGACCCCGATTCGCTGAGGGAGCGCGTCGCCGATCTCGAGGCCCGCATGGGCGAGCCCGGGTTCTGGGACGACCAGGCAGAGGCCGCGCGGGTCTCGTCGGAGCACTCGCGCCTGACGAGGCGGCTCGAACGCTACGACCGGCTCGTGCGCGAGTACGAGGACGCGGGTGAGCTGCTCTCGCTTGACGGCGACATGGCAGACGACATCGTGGCGATGCTCCGTCCGCTCCGCGCCGAGCTCGACCGCCTGCAGGAGGACGCGCTCTTCACCGGCGAGTACGACACCGGCGATGCGCTGATGTCGCTGCACGCGGCGACCGGCGGGATCGACGCGCAGGACTTCACGGAGATGCTCCTGCGCATGTACCTGCGCTGGTCGTCCGACCGCGGGTTCCAGACAGAGGTGCTCGAGGCGACGCCGGGTGAGGAAGCGGGACTGAAGTCTGCGACCGTCAGCTTCGCGGGTGAGAACGCGTACGGGATCCTCAAGGCCGAGCGCGGCAAGCACCGCCTCGTCCGCCTTTCGCCCTTCGACCAGGCGCACCGGCGGCACACCTCCTTTTCGCAGGTCGTCGTCGCGCCGCTGCTCCCGGACGACGCCGAGCTCGAGCTGGACGAGGGCGACCTTCGCATCGACACGTACCGTGCGAGCGGCGCCGGCGGGCAGCACGTGAACAAGACCGACTCCGCGGTGCGGATCACGCACCTGCCGACCGGGATCGTCGTCCAGTGCCAGAACGAGCGCTCGCAGACGGCGAACAAGCAGACCGCGATGCGCATGCTTCGCTCCCGGCTCGCCGAGCTGCAGCTCGAGGAGCGCGAGGCCGAGATCGCCCGCGAGCGCGGTGTGGCCGCGGACACCGGCTTCGGCGGCACGAACATCCGCAGCTACGTCCTCCAGCCCTACCAGCAGGTCAAGGACCACCGGACCGGCCACGAGGTCGGAAACGCCCAGGGCGTCCTGGACGGCGGCATCGACGGGTTCATCCACGCCTACCTCCTCGCCCAGGCCTCGGGCGAGGTCGTCTAGACCCTCCGAAGCCTCAGCTAGACTGCTTTGGCAGGTCCTCTCACGTACCGGAGCAGGCGTGCCTGCCCTTCCCTTTCCCGGTGACGGAGCCAGAGATCACAGACACAGCGATCCCCCCGCTCAGCGTGGCACAAGAGAACGAGAACGGCCGGGCCGTTCCGGTCGCGGGCGCTGCGGTCATGTTCGATTCGGTCACGAAGGTCTACGAGCCCGGCGTGACTGCCCTCTCCGACGTCTCGTTCGTGATCGAGAAGGGCGAGTTCGTGTTCGTCGTCGGCGCCTCGGGGTCGGGCAAGTCGACGATGATCCGGCTGATCCTGAAGGAGCTCGACCCGACCTCCGGGCGGATCATCGTCGGCGGCCGTGACCTTTCGCGGCTGCGCCGCAGCAAGATCCCGCAGCTCCGGCGGAACGTCGGGTGCGTCTTCCAGGACTTCAAGCTCCTGCCGAACCGCACGGCGGCGGAGAACGTCGCCTACGCGCTCAAGGTGCAGGGCGAGAATCAGAACTCGATTCGGCGAAAGGTGCCGGAGGTGTTGAGCCTCGTCGGGCTCTCGCACAAGATGAACTCGCTCCCCGATGAGCTCTCGGGCGGCGAACAGCAGCGCGTCTCGATCGCGCGCGCGTTCGTCAACCACCCGCCGCTCCTGATCTGCGACGAGCCGACGGGCAACCTCGACCCCGACACGAGCGTCGGGATCATGCAGCTGCTCTACCGCATAAACCGGTCCGGCACGACGATCCTGATGGTCACGCACGATCGTGAGATGGTCGACAAGATGCGCCGGCGCGTGCTCGCGCTCTCGGAGGGCAAGCTCGAGCGCGACGAACGTCGCGGGGGGTACGTCGGCGAATGACCCAGCTCCAACTCCTGCTCGCTGAGTCGCTGCGCTCGCTCCGCGCCTCGCTCTCCACGACCTTCGCCGCGACGATGACCGTGCTGATCGCGATGTTCCTGCTCGGCGTGTCGATCGCGCTCGGCTCGTGGGTTGTGTCGTGGTCGAACAACGTGAAGAAGGACGTTCAGGTGAAGGCCTTTTTCTGCACGGAGAACACCTGTGCGGAAGCGGTTTCCGACCAGCAGGTCGGGGCGGTCCAGCGTTGGCTCGAGGCCGACCCGAGGATCAAGGAAGGCGGCGTGACGTTCGTCTCCAAGGCGGAGGCGCTCGAGATCATGCGCGAGCGCTCCCCGGAACTGGTCAAGGACCTGACGTACAACCCGCTGCCGGACGCGTTCGAGATCCAGCCCAAGCGCGCGGAAGACGTCGAGGCGATCGCCGCCGATCTCCGCAGGCAGACGTTCGCCGGGGTCGAGAAGGTCGACTACGGCCGAGCGACCGCCCGGCGGATCATCCGCGTCGGGCAGGTGATCTCGATCATCTTCTTCGGCGTCGTCGTGCTCCTGCTGGCTGCGTCCGGCCTGTTGATCGCGAACACGATCCGGCTCTCGATCTACGCCCGTCGCCGGGAGATCGAGGTGATGAAGCTCGTGGGAGCGTCGAACTGGTTCGTGCGCGGCCCGTTCATGCTCGAGGGGCTCTTCACGGGCTTCGCGGGTGCACTGCTCGCGGTCATCCTGCTCCTGCTCGGGAAAGAGATCGCCCTACCCGCGATCCTCGGCCGGGTCGACGCCGACTCCGACGTGCAGGCGCTCGCGTTCGCCTGGACTGCGCTGATCCTGCTCGGGCTCGGGCTGTTGCTCGGAGCCGCCGGCTCCGGGCTGACGCTACGCCGCTTCCTGCGCGTCTAGGTACTCGAGCACGCGGACCCGCGCGACCAGGAGCGTTCCGGCCAGCCAACCGAGCGCGTTCGCGAGGCACGCCGCGTTGAGCAGCTAGTGCTGGAGCGGATCGACGAGCTCGCTCGACACGACCGTCACCTGGAAGGCACAGGCCAAGAGCGCGCCCAGCGCTCCGAGCGCCAGCACGCGGCCGCCCGACCGCGCGAACGCCAGGCCGAACAGGAACGCGATCGCCCCACCAAGACCTCCCGCCAGGAACAGTGCACCGAACGAGCTCACCATCGGTACTGCAACGGGCGAGCGCGCGGTAAAGATGCGGGTATGACCGACTACATCGTGGTCGAGGTCTCCCGGCGGGGCCGGATGCTCGTCGGGGAGCCGATCTTCACCCCAGGGGTGCCGATCCCGCTGGACAAACACGGTCTCGGCGACCTGGGGGCGGGGGACCTCGCGGTGGTCAGAAAGCAGCGCGGCCGCGCCCGGCTCGAGCGGGCGCTCGGGCCCGCCGACCGGATCGAGAACGTTCTGGAAGGGCTGCTCGAGCACGAAGGGCTCCGCCGCGAGTTCGAGCCGTTCGACCTGCCCGCCCCGAGTCTCGAGGGGCGCGTCGACCTGCGCGAGCTGCTGACGTTCACGATCGACCCGGAGACCGCGAAGGACTTCGACGACGCGATCTCCACGCGGCGCGAAGGCGACGGGATCCGCGTCTGGGTGCACATCGCCGACGTGTCGTGGTTCGTGCCCGCGGGTTCGCCGCTCGACCGCGGCGCCGCCGAGCGCGCGCTGTCCGTCTACGTCCCGGGCTTCGTCGCTCCGATGCTCCCGCACGAGCTCGCGGACGACGCCTGCTCGCTCCGGCCGAACGTCGACCGCCTTTGCGTCACGGTCGAGGTGTTGTTCGACGGCTCCCTACGGGCGGGCGAGCCAACGTTTTACCGATCGGTGATCCGCTCGAACGAGCGGCTGACGTACGGGCAGGCCGAGTCGATCCTCGCGGGGCGCGAGCGCGCGGCCGACGACGTGACCGAGGGGCTGCGGCTCGCCGAGACGATCGCGCTCGAGCTCAGACGCCGCCGGTTCGCGCGCGGCGCGCTTCGGATCGCCGGCGCGGAGATCGCCTTCGCGTTCGACGGAGACGGCGGCGTCGAGAAGGCGTGGCTCGAGTCGGAGCCGCACGCACACGCGCTGATCGAAGAGCTGATGATCCTGGCGAACGAGGCCGTCGGCGGCCTGCTCGCCGGTCGGCGCCGCGAAGCGCTCTTCCGCGTGCACGAGCGGCCGGACCCGCTTTCGGTCACGCGTCTGCTCGCGAAGCTGACGTCGGTCGAGGTCCCGACTCCCGCGGCGCCCGACGCGGATCACATGACGCCGCAGCAGGCGGCTAGGATCGCGGCGGAGGCGAGCGAGCGCGTCAGCGAGTACGTCGCGCACGCGGGGCGTGGGCGGGAGGCGTTTCCCTCGCTCGTGTTGCGCGCACTCAAGCAGGCGCGCTACCACCCGCAGAACCTCGGCCATTCGGGGCTCGCGAGCACCGCGTACTGCCACTTCACCTCGCCGATCCGGCGTTACCCGGACCTCGTCGTGCACCGGGCGCTGCTCCGTGAGATCGGCGCGACCGACGAACCGCTCCCCGAGGATCTCGAAGTCTCCGCCGAGCACTGCTCGGTGAAGGAGCGAGAGGCGGGCGATGTCGAGTATCGCGCGGACGACATCTGCGCGGCGTGGCTGCTCGACGACGTGCTCTTCGAGCGCGGGTGGGAGGAGCCGTTCTCCGGCGAGATCACGGGGATGATCGGCTCCGGCATTTTCATTCGTTTCGGCGACGTCTTCGAGGGCTACCTGCCGGCGCGGCGTCTTCCCGGCGACTACTACGAGATCGACGCGCTCGAGACGCGGCTCGTCGGCCGGCGCGGCGGACGCATCTTCCGGCTCGGCGACCCGATCGACGTTCGCGTCCAGGAGATCCGGAAGAACGAGGGCAAAGTCGAGCTAGCGCTCGCCGGATAGGCTCGGGCGGTGCTCGACACGGCCGATCGGTCGCGGGTCGCGGAGCTGACGGAGCGTGAGGAGCGTACGTTCCGGAACGACCACCCGCGCTCGCTCGAGCTCGCGGAGCGCGCGAAGCGGTCGCTGCTCGCCGGCGTGCCGATGCACTGGATGGCGAAGTGGCCGGGCGGCTTCCCGGTGTTCGTCGCGGAGGCGCACGGGGTGCGTTTCGTCGACGTCGACGGCCGTGAGTACGTCGACCTCTGCCTCGGCGATACGGGCGCGATGACCGGACACTCGCCCGACGCGACCGTCGCCGCGCTCGCGGAGCAGGCTGAGCGCGGGATCACGCTCATGCTCCCGACCGAGGACGCCGCCTGGGTTGGGGAAGAGCTCGCGCGCAGGTTTGGTCTGCCGTACTGGCAGTTCGCGCTGACCGCGACCGACGCGAACCGCTTCGTAATCCGGTTGGCGCGAGAAATCACAGCCCGCCCGAAAGTGCTCGTCTTCAACTGGTGTTACCACGGGACGGTCGACGAGACGTTCGTCACGCTCCGCGATGGGCGAGTCGTCGCACGGCGCGGCAACCTCGGGCCGCCGGTTCCGCTCGACGTGACAACGCGCGTCGTCGAGTTCAACGACGTCGACGCGCTCGAGCGCGAGCTCGGACACGGCGACGTCGCGTGCGTGCTGACCGAGCCTGCGCTGACGAACGTCGGGATCGTGCATCCGGAGCTTGGCTTCCACGATGCGCTGCGCGAGCTCACCCGCCGCACCGAGACGTTGCTGATCGTCGACGAGACGCACACGATCTGCTGTGGGCCCGGCGGCTTCACGGCCGCGAACGGCCTCGAGCCCGACCTGCTCACGATCGGCAAGCCGATCGCGGGAGGCGTTCCCGCGGCCGCGTACGGGTTCAGCTCGAACGTCGCGCAGCGCGTAGTCGAGCACATCGAGCTCGAGGACGTCGACGTCGGCGGGGTGGGCGGGACGCTCGCGGCGAACGCGCTCTCGCTCGCGGCGATGCGCGCGACCCTCCAGCACGTGCTGACCAGCGAGGCGTTCGCCAGAATGATCCCGCTCGCGGGCCGGTTCACCGCCGGCGTCGAGGAGGCGATCGGACACCACGGCGCGCCCTGGCACGTCACCCAGCTCGGCTGTCGCGCCGAGTACCTCTTCCGCCCCGACCGACCGACGAACGGGGCGGAGGCGGCCTCGGCCGGGGACTTCGAGCTCGAGCGGCTGATGCACCTCTATGCGCTGAACCGCGGCGTCCTTCTGACCCCGTTCCACAACATGGCGCTGATGTCGCCCGCGACCACCGAGGTCGACGTCGACCGGCACACTGAGGTCTTCGGCGAGGCCCTCGCCGAGCTCACGGCCTAGGGAACACCCGAACCTGCCCGACCGTTAGGAGAGACATGAGACTCGAAGGCATCCACCACGTAACGGCGATCACGGGCGATGCCCCGGCGAACGTCGACTTCTACGCAGACACGCTCGGCCTCAGGCTGGTCAAGAAGACGGTCAACCAGGACGACCCGACCGTGTACCACCTGTTCTACGCCGACGAGAAGGGCAGCTCGGGCAGCGACATCACCTTCTTCGAGTACCCCGGTGCCACGCGCGGCCGCGCGGGTTCGGGGATGGTGCATTGTGTGCTCTGGCGCGTCGGGTCGGAGGACTCGCTCGACTTCTGGGCGGAGCGGCTCGGTGTGGAGCGCACCGGCGACACGCTGCGCTTCGCCGACCCCGAGGGCCTCGAGCACGAGCTCGTCGTCGACACGAGCGGAGAGGAGCCGCTGACCGCCGAGCACCCGGAGATCCCGGCCGAGCACCGTCTGCGCGGCTTCGCAGGCGTGCGCGCGTTCACGGGTGATCCTGCGCGAAGCGACGAGTTCCTGAGTGGGCTCGGCTTCGAGCCGGGTTGGGTCGCGCGCGGCGAGAACCGCAGCGGCACGTACGAGTACGACCAGGCGCCGGAGGGCGCGGGCGTTCCCGGCGCGGGGACGGTGCACCACGTCGCGTGGGGTTCGACGCCGGAGGAGCACGAGGCGTGGCGGCAGCGCGTCCAGGAGGCGGGTGGACGACCGACGCCGGTGATCGAGCGCTTCTACTTCAAGTCGATCTACTTCCGTGAGCCGAGCGGCGTGCTGTTCGAAATCGCGACGCTCGGTCCGGGGTTCACGGCGGACGAGCCGCTGGAGTCGCTCGGCGATCGCCTCTCACTGCCGCCGGCGTTCGAGTCGCTCCGCGAGCAGATCGAGCCGAAGCTGACGCCGATCCGCAACCCGCGTGAGGCGTGGCAGAAGACCTGACGGTCCGCGTCCGCGAGGCGGCAGGCGAGCCGGAGGGCGCGCTCGTCCTCTTCCACGGGCGCGGCGCCGACGAGCACGATCTCGTGCCGCTGCTCGACGTGCTCGACCCCGAGCGCCGCTTCGTCGGGATCACGCCGCGCGGGCCGCTGAGCCTGCCGCCCGGCGGCGCGCACTGGTACGCGGTGCGAGAGATCGGTTACCCGGATCCCTCGACGTTCTTGCCCACGTACGAGCTCGTCAGCGAGTGGCTCGACGGGCTCGGTTTTCCGCCCGAGCGAACGATCCTCGGCGGCTTCTCCCAGGGCGCCGTGATGAGCTACGCGATGTCGCTCGGGCGTGGACGGCCGCGGCCGGCGTCAGTGCTCGCGCTCAGCGGCTTCGTGCCGACGGTCGAGGGCTTCGAGCTCGACCTCGACCCGCCGCTTCCGCGGTACGCGATCGGCCACGGCACGCTCGACCCGGTGATCCGCGTCGAGTGGGGGCGCCGCGCACGGGCCTTGCTCGAGGAGGCAGGCGCGGAGGTGCGCTCCGCCGAGTACCCGCTCCCGCACGCGATCCACCCGGGCTTCCTGCTCCAGTTGCGCGACTGGCTCACCGAGCGCGTCGGCTCGGCAGTCTGAGAACCCCTTTCATGATGGGGCCTCGTCGCCGCCCAGCGCAGCCCGGCGGCACAGCGCTTCATTGTGAAAGGGGTTCTAAGCCACAATGGCCGCGTGGCCGAGCAGCTGATCGTCGACAACCGCCGTGCGCGGCACGATTACCACCTCACCGACCGTGTCGAGGCCGGCCTCGCACTCGTCGGGACCGAGGTCAAGTCGCTGCGCGCGGGGCAGGCGAACCTGCAGCGGGCCTACGGCGAGATTCGAGACGGCGAGGCGTGGCTCGTGGGCGCGCACATCGCGGAGTACGGCCAGGGCAACATCTCGAACCACGACCCGGACCGCGACCGGAAGCTCCTGCTCAAGCGCCGCGAGATCGACTCGCTCGACGGCAAGGTGCGCGAGCGCGGCCTCACGCTCGTTCCGACCAAGCTCTATTTTAAGAACGGCAAGGTGAAGGTGGAGCTTGCGGTCGGCAAGGGCAAGCAGGCACAGGACAAGCGCCGCGACATCGCGAAGCGCGACGCCGAGCGGGAGATGGAGCGCGCGGTCAAGGCGCGACGCTGATGGTCGGCACCCTGCGCTGGGCCGAGCGGACGCAAGGCAGGCTGCGCGCGCGGGACCGGCTGGCGCTCCAGGCGCAGATCGCGCGCCTACTTCTCGAGCGGGTACCACGCGCGCTGCGGCGCCGCCTCAGTACGGAGAAGCTGCAGACCGACCTCGAGCGGATCCGGCCGCCGGAGACGGCGACCGCTCATGCAGCCGCCGACTTGTGCGTGGAGGCCTCGAGTGAGGCGATCGCGAACCACGCGTTCCGCACCTATCTCTGGGCGCGGCTGCTCGCGCTCCGCGACGGCGTCGGCTACGACGACGAGCTGCTCTATGTCGCGTCCGTGCTGCACGACCTCGGGTTGACGGAGCGGTTCTGGGGTCGCGACGGCTCGGCGTGCTTCTCTGTCGACGGCGGCGAGGCCGCGCGCGAGTTCGCCGCCGCGCAGGGTTGGCCGCGTGGGCGAACCGACGCTCTCGCGGAAGCGCTCGTGCTGCACCTGAACGTTCAGGTGCGAGATCGCCAGGGCGTCGAGGCCCGGCTGATGCAGTCCGGGACGACGCTCGACGTGACCGGTGCACGGCTCGGCGGCCTGGCGCGCGACACGGCCGATGCTGTCGTGGCTAGGCATCCGCGGCTCGGCCTGAAGTCCGAGTTCGCGGACTGGTTCCGCAGGGAGATCGAGCGCCGCCCGGACGCGCGGCTCGCCTTCCTCGACGACAAGGTGGGTCTCGGACGCCGCATGCTCGCCGCGCCGTTCGAGAGCTAGCCATCAGATCATCCGGCGTTCGGCGGCCCAGTGGGTCAGCTCGTGGCGGCTCGAGAGCTGCAACTTGCGCAGCACGCTCGAGACGTGACTCTCGACCGTCTTGACGGAGAGGTGCAGGCTCGCGGCGATCTCCTTGTAGCGGTAGCCGCGCGCGATCAGGCGGAGCACCTCGCGCTCGCGCGCGGTCAGCTCGTCGAGCTCGGCGTCGCGCACGGGCTCGCCCGAGCCGAACGCGTCGAGCACGAAGCCCGCGAGGCGCGGCGAGAAGACGGCGTCGCCCTCCGCGACGCGGTCGATCGCCTCGGTAAGCTCGTCGCCCGAGATCGTCTTCGTCACGTAGCCGCGCGCGCCCGCGCGAACGACCGCGATCACGTCCTCCGCCGCGTCCGAGACGGAGAGCGCGAGGAACCGCACGCCCGGGCGCTCGAGCGCGACGCCGGCGATCACGGCCTGGCCGCCCCCGTCGGGGAGGTGCACGTCGAGCAGGACCACGTCCGGGTCGGTCGCGACGATCAGCGGGATCGCCTCGGCAACGCTCGCAGCCTCGCCGACGATCTCGACGGTGTCACCGAGCTCGGTGCGGACGCCCGCTCGGAAGAGCCCATGGTCGTCGACGATCACGACGCGGCGCGCGCTCACGGCGTCTTCCTCGGCAAGGTCAGCTCGACCTCGGTGCCCTCGCCAGGGGCGGACGTGATCGTGGCGCTGCCGCCGTGGCGCGTCATGCGCCCCTCGATCGATTCGGCGAGCCCGCGGCGCTCGGCGGGGACGGCCTCGCGGTAGAACCCGGCGCCTCGGTCGCGGACGAAGACGTTGATCGCCTCCGGGTCGGCCTCGGCGTAGACGGACACCTCGTCGGCGCCGGAGAAGCGGGCCGCGTTCGCCATCGCCTCGCGCGCAGCGAGCACAACCGCGCGCGCATCGGTGTCGAGCGGTGCGTTC
>JACCTU010000092.1 GCA_013812235.1 Actinomycetota bacterium
AGGGGGCATACTGCCCGGTCCCGTGGTTCTCCAGCCCGTCGATCGCGCGGCTCACTACCGCGAGCGCCGCCGCAAGCAGCGCCGACGCAGACGCGCGCGCCGGATGGCCGCGATCGGGGTGCTCGTGCTGATCGCGGGCGGGGTCGCCTACGCCGCGCAGGTCGCACGCGACCGCGGCGCGGTCGCGGAGACGCCCGAGCGCGTGAAGCAGGTCGTTCCCGAAGCTTCGAAGCAGGTCGTGAAGCCGCTGTCGCCCCCGACGACGATCCGCGGCGTCCACGTGACGATGGCGCTCGCCTCGATCCCGGGCAAGCTCGACGAGTACCTCTCGCTCTCGGGGATCAACACGATCCAGCTCGACGTGAAGGACGAGAACGGCGAGGTCGGCTTCATCCCCTCGGCCGTGCCCCTCGCGCGGAGCATCGGCGCCGCAAAGCCGTACTACAAGCCCCGCGCCACCGCCAGGCAGATCCACGCGAAGGGCATGTACCTGATCGGCCGCGTCGTCGTGATGGAGGACCCGGTCCTCTCGTCGAAGCGCCCCGAGCTCGCGATTCAGAGCAAGAACGGCGGGCGCTGGGTGAACAATGCCGGGCTCGGCTGGTCGAACCCGTACGACCGGCGCGTGTGGGAGTACAACGTCGACGTCGCCGAGGCCGCGGCACGGGTCGGCTTCGACGAGATCCAGTTCGACTACGTGCGCTTTCCGAGCGACGGCGACATGAGCGCGATCGTCTACCCCGGCAAGACCTCGACGCCGCCAGGCTGGGTGATGGCTGAGTTCGTGCACTACGCGTCCGACCGTCTGAGGCCGTTCGGCGTGAAGGTCTCCGCAGACGTGTTCGGGCTCGCTGCCACGCGCGACCTCGGGATCGGCCAGATTCCGAAGCGCCTGGGCCGCTACCTCGACGCGATCTACCCGATGGTCTACCCGTCCCACTTCGGGCCCGGCGAGTACAACCTCGACGACCCGAACGGGGACCCGGGCGGGACCGTGGCCTACGCGCTCCGGGACTTCAACCGCCAGCTGGCCGGTACGAAGGTCCGGATCGTGCCCTGGCTCCAGGACTTCTCCTGGGCGGGGAGGACCTACGGCATCGCCGAGCTCCAGGCCCAGATCGACTCGGCGCGCCGGGCCAAGGCGGGCGGCTATCTGCTCTGGAATGCCGCCGGGATCTACACCCCGGGCGCGCTCGAGCAGGCCCGCTGGGCCGTCAACTAGCCCCTATTCAGGTATTCAGAGCGCCCTGGCGCTCCGGTAGATTCCGCCCGTGGCCACGACTCGGACGATCGAGCTCCGGACGGCGATTCCGGGGCCCCGCTCGAAGGCGATCCTCGAGCGGAAGGACAAGGTGATCGCCGGCCCGCTCTCGATCTACATCCCGGTCGTGATCGAGGAGGGGCGTGGCGCGACGCTCACCGACGTCGACGGCAACACGTTCATCGACTTCACCGGCGGCGTCGGTTGCCTCAACGTCGGTCATTCGCACCCGAAGCTCGTCGAGGCCGCGCAGGAGCAGCTGACGCGCTTCTCGCACACCGACTTCACGATCGTGCCGTACGAGGTCTACGTCACCCTCGCCGAGCGCCTGATCGCGGTCTCGCCGTTCACCGGCCCGGCGAAGGCGGCCTTCTTCAACGCCGGCACCGAAGCGGTCGAGAACGCGATCAAGTTCGCGCGCTCGTACACGAAGCGGCCCGCGGTGATCGTCTTCGAGGGCGCCTTCCACGGCCGCACACTCCTCTCAATGACGATGACCTCGAAGACGCACCCGTACAAGGCGGGTCTCGGGCCGTTCGCGCCGGAGGTCTATCGCGTCCCGTTTGCGCAGGACTACCGCGGGCCTGATACACGCACCGCGCTCGCTGCCCTCGAGCGGGCGCTCGTGACGCAGGTCGCCGCCGAGCAGGTCGCCGCGATCGTGATCGAGCCGGTGCAGGGCGAAGGCGGGTTCGTCGTCGCGCCGCGCGACTTCATGGCGGGCATCCGTCGCGTCTGCGACGAGCACGGGATCATGCTGGTCGTCGACGAGGTGCAGACGGGCTTCGGTCGCACCGGAAAGATGTTCGCGATCGAGCACTACGGGATCGAGCCCGACCTGATGACCGTCGCGAAGTCGATCGCCGGCGGGCTGCCGCTCTCCGGCGTGATCGGCAAGGCGGAGATCATGGACGCGCCGCCGGACTCGGCGATCGGCGGCACCTACGTCGGGAACCCGGTCGCACAAGCGGCCGCCATCGCCGTCCTCGACGTGTTCGAGGAGGAGAACCTCGTCGAGCGGGCCCAGCAGATCGGCGAGCGCATCCGCGAGCGGATGGTCGCGTGGCAGGAGCGGATCGAGCAGATCGGCGACGTGCGGGGACTCGGCGCGATGCTGGCGATCGAGTTCGTCCGCGACCGCGACTCGAAGGAGCCGAACCCGGAGCTCGCGACCGCCGTGGTCGAGGCCGCCGCCGAGCGCGGCCTCCTCCTGCTCAAGTCGGGGATCTACTCGAACTGCATCCGGGTGCTCTGCCCGCTCGTCCTCACCGACGCCGAGCTCGACGAGGCGCTCGAGGTGTGGGAGGACGCGTTGGGCGCCGCCGTCGGCACTTAGAGCCGCGCCATGACGGGCGAGGTGATCGCGGGCCGCTACGACCTCGAGGAGCGCGTGGGGAGCGGCGGGATGTCCACGGTCTACCGGGCCCACGACCGTCTGCTCGAGCGGAAGGTCGCGCTGAAGATCCTCCACCAGCGGTTCAACGACGACGACGAGTACGTCGAGCGATTCCGCCGGGAGGCGCGCGCGGTCGCCCAGCTCGCGCATCCGAACATCGTCACGGTGATCGACCGCGGCGAGGAAGCGGGACGACAGTTCATCGTCTTCGAGTACGTCGAGGGGGACGACCTCAAGCAGCTGATCGACAAGACCGGGCCGCTTCCGATCGACCAGGTCGTCGAGCTCGGCCTCGAGATCGCGGCGGCGCTCGCCTTCGCGCACGAGCGCGGGATCGTGCACCGCGACGTGAAGCCGCAGAACGTCCTGCTGAGCGAGGGCCGCGCGAAGGTGACCGACTTCGGAATCGCGCGCTCGCTCGACGTCGAGCACGGCGTCACGCAGACCGGGACCGTGCTCGGCACGTCGAACTACATCGCGCCCGAGCAGGCTTCCGGCCAGCCGATCGACGATCGCTCGGACGTCTACTCCTTCGGGGTCGTCCTCTTCGAGCTCTTGACCGGGACGGTGCCCTTCGAGGGCGAGAGCTTCGTCACCGTCGCGCTCAAGCACATCAACGAGCCGGCGCCCTCGGTACTCGAGCGCCGTCTCGACACTCCGCCCAAGCTCGCGCGCCTCGTCGACGCGATGCTGGAAAAGGACCATGACGCCCGCCCCTCGATGGACGAGGTCGGAGCGGAGCTCGGCGCGCTCGATGCTCCAGAGACCGGCGACCGAACGGTCGTCGTCTCTCGTCGCCGGGCACCGCGCCGCGGTCGGCGCCGAAGCAAGTGGCCGCTCGTCCTCGCCGCGCTCGGCGTTCTCGTCCTCGCGGGCGCGGCGGCCGGCCTGCTGCTTCCCGACGACGAACAGGGGAGCGCCGCGGGCGCGAAGGCGGTCAGCCTCGACGCCGTCGAAGCGGTCGACCCGAAGGGCGACGGCGAGCACGACGAGGAGGTCACGAACGCGACCGACGGGAACGGCGAGACGTACTGGACGACCTCGCGGTACAGCTTCCCGAACGGCGGCTTCGGCAAGGAGGGCGTCGGGCTCCGCCTCGACGCAAGCCGCCCGCCGGGCGCGCTCGTCGTCGAGAGCGAGACTCCTGGGTTCACGGCGGAGGTGCGGAGCGGCGACCAGGTGGTGGCTCCCGCGCGTCAGGTCGGGACGCGGACGACGTTCGAGCTGCCGGACCACCTCGACGCGACGGATCTTCTTCTCTGGATCACGAACCGCGGCGACAACAGCGCGGTCCGGATCAACGAGGTCCTCGCCAGGTAACTGAGCGACAATCCGCCCGTGGAGCGGAAGGTCGCAACCGTGCTGTTCGCCGACCTCGTCGGCTCGACCCGCCTCGGCGAGGCCGACGCCGAGTGGATGCGGGTGCTGCTGGACCGGTTCTTCGCGGCGATGGCCGAAGAGGTCGAGCGGGTCGGAGGCAAAGTGGAGAAGTTCGCCGGCGATGCCGTGATGGCGGCGTTCGGCGCTCCTGCGGCGCTCGAGGACCACGCGGAGCGCGCGCTGCACGCTGCTCTTGGTATGCGCGAGCGGCTCGCCGAGCTCGAGCCGTCGCTGGGGCTGCGGATCGGCGTGAACACTGGCGAGGTGGTCGTCGATCCCGACGCGCACAGCACCTTCGTCACCGGTGACGCGGTGAACGTGTGCGCTCGCCTCGAGCAAGGAGCGGAGCCCGGCGAGATCGTCGTCGGCGAGCGGACCGCGCAGGCGGCCAGGGGTGCGTTCGAGTTCGGCGAGCTGCAGCATGTCGAGGCGAAGGGAAAGAGCGAGCCCGTCGCCTGCCGGCTGCTCGTCCGCGCGCTCGCGACCGTTCGGCCCCGCGGAGCCCAGGAGCGGCCGTTCGTCGGCCGTGGTCGCGAGCTCGACGCGCTCCGCAGCGCGTACGAGAGCGCAGTCGAGGACGGCGAGCCGCGGATCGCGCTCGTCCTCGGCGATGCCGGGGTGGGCAAGAGTCGGCTGTCTCGCGAGCTGTGGGCGTGGCTCGGCGCTCGTCCGGAGAGCCCCTCGCTCCGCGTCGGCAGGTGCCTGTCCTACGGGTCGGCGAGGACCTACTGGCCCGTCAGAGAGATCCTCCAGGAGCACCTCGGAGTCGGCCAACAACTCGGCGACCGCCGTATCCTCGGGCTGGCGCTCGGTCAGGACGTGGGCGGCGACCTCCATCCGCTGGCCGCCCGCGACCGCTTCCGAGACGCCTGGGTCGACCTGCTCGACGAAGCGTGCGCCCGCGGCCCCGTCGTTCTCCTCGTCGAGGACGTCCACTGGGCCGAGGCGCCGCTGCTCGAGCTGCTCGAACGGACGATCCGAGACGTCCGCGGGCCGCTCCTCGTCGTCGCGACTGCCCGGCCCGAGCTCGAGTGGGGCGGCGGCCGCCGCAACGTGACCGCGATCGAGCTCGAGCCGCTCACCGATGACGTCACCGGGCAGCTCGTCGCTGATTTGCCGGAGCACGTGCGCGAGCTCCTCGTGCGCCGCTCGGAGGGTAATCCGTTCTTCGTCGAAGAGCTGATCGAGTCGCTGGTCGACAGCGGCGTGCTCGCGAAGCGCGACGATCGGTGGGAGGTCGCGGTGCTCCCGGAGCGGCTCTCCATGCCCGACTCCGTTCGCGGTGTGCTCGCGGCGCGCATCGACTTGCTCCCGCCGCGCGAGAAGGCGGCGCTTCAAGCAGCATCGGTGGTCGGGCGTGTGTTCTGGGAGGCGCCCGTGCGCGAGCTGATCGACGACGACGCCGACTTCGCGCTGCTCGAGGAGCGCGACTTCATCCGCCGTCGCAGCAGTTCCCGCTTCGCGGGCGACCGCGAGCACGCGATCAAGCACGCGCTGACTCGGGAAGCCGCCTATGCCGGGATCCCGCGAGCCCGTCGCGCGCGCATGCACGCGGCGCTCGCGGAATGGATCGAGCGGAGCTCGGAGAGCGTCGACGAGCTCGCCTCCCTTCTCGCGCACCACTACGCCGAGGCCGTTCGCCCGGAGGACGTCGAGCTCGCGTGGGCCGGCGACGACCCCGAGCACGAGCGTACGCGGGCGAAAGCGCTCGAGTGGCTTCAGCGCGCGGCGAAGGGTGCGATGCAGCGCTACGAGCTCGCCGACGGGCTCGGCCTCCTCAAACAGGCGCTCCCACTGGCGCGGACGCGTACCGACCGTGCCGCCGTCCACCGAGCGATCGGCCGCGCGCACGTGCTCAACTTCGCGGGCGAGCCGTTCTTGCGGTCGATGGAGGCGGCGATCGCCGAGACTGACGACGAACGCGTGCGGAGCGAGCTCTACGGCGAGATCGCGTTCGAGTCGGCGCGCCGCTCGGGGATCTGGCGGCAGATGCCGGGGCTCGAGCGCATCGACGACTGGGTCGATCGCGCGCTCGAGGCCGCGCCGCCCGGTAGCCGAGCGCGCGCGATGGCCCTGATCGCCCGGGCTCGGTGGAACCCGGCCGAGGGCGCGCAGGTCGCGATCGAGGCTTCGAAGATCGCCGAGCAGCTCGACGACGTCGAGCTTCGCTCGGCCGCTTGGGACGCCCGCGGGATCGTCGCGTTCGTCGCGGGTGAGTACGACCACGGCCGCGCTTGGGCCGAGCGGCGGTTCGAGCTCCTCGACCAGATCTCCGATCCGGACATCCGCGCCGACATCCACGCCGCGCCGATCTCCGGCTGCATCTGGAGCGGCCGGTTTCAGGAGGCCCGCCGCCTCGCAGTAGCGCACGACGAGATCGTCGAGTCGCTCACCCCCCACCACCGCCTCCACGGAGTCTCGATCAAGGTCGAGGTGGAGGAACTGCTCGGCCGCTGGGACGCCGTGCGGGAGCTGCGCGAGCGTGCGGAGTCAGCCGTCGCCGAGAACCTCGAGACGCCCTGCGTCCGCAACCCTCGAGTACTTCTCGTGTCTGCGGTCGCGAGCGAGTTGAACCGCGATCCGGCCACCGCACGGGCGCTCGAGGAGCAGGCCCTGGAGATCTGGATGGAGGGCTACGGCATGACGCTCGACACGCCGCGCCTTCGCCTCGCTCTTGCGCGCAACGATTTCGACGAGGTAGAGCGGCTCCTCTCGCTGAAGGACACCACGCACGGCTGGCACCGTGGGTGGTTCATCTTCATGAACCTGGCGGCGCGACTCGACGCGCTCGCGGCACTCGGGCGACGAGACGAGGTCGAGGAGGAAGCGCCGGCCCACACGCGCCGGCCGAACTACCTCCGGCCGTTCTCGCTCCGCGCACTCGGCCGCGTCCGCAGCGATTCGGCGCTCCTCCGCGAGGCGCTCGCCGACTTCGAGGCGCTCGGCCTCGAGTGGCACGCGGCCGAGACGAAGACCTACATCTAATACTGGAGCTTCGAGCGGCGCTCGTGACGTTCGAGCGCGAGCTCGATCAGGCGGTCGAGCAGTTCCCCGTACGGCACGCCCGACGCCTCGAACAGCTTCGCGTAGACGGACGTGGGAGTGAAACCGGGGATCGTGTTCAGCTCGTTGACCAGCACATCGCCCTCGCCGGTGACGAAGCAGTCGACTCGCGCCATCCCCTCGCACTCTGTTGCGATGAAGGCGTCGACCGAGACCTCCTGGACACGCGCGACGATGTCGGCGGGGACGCGAGGCGGGACGATCAGGTCCATGCCACCCTCGTCGTACTTCGCGGAGAAGTCGTACCAATCGGCGCCGTCGAACCCGTGCGCGACGATCTCGCCCGGAAGCGAGGCGATCGGGTTGCGGTTGCCGAGAACACCGCACTCCACCTCGATCCCGTCGACGTGCTCCTCGATCAGAACCTTGTCGTCGTGGCGACGCGCGACCGCGACGGCGGGCTCGAGCTCCTCCGCGGCGCGCACCTTCGAGATCCCGACCGACGAGCCCAGGCGCGCCGGCTTGACGAAGACGGGGTACTCGAAGGGATGGTCGATCGGGTCGCCCTCGCGGATCGTGACGTTCCGCGTCACAGGGATCCCGCGCGCGCGGAGCACGGCCTTCGCCAGGTCCTTGTCCATGCAGACCGCGCTCGCCGCGACGCCGGCGCCGACGTATGGCACCCCGGCGAGCTCGAGCAGCCCCTGGACCGTGCCGTCTTCGCCGAACGGGCCGTGCAGGATCGGCAGGACCACGTCGACGTTCGCGAGCGTCGCCGGCACCCCGCCGGCCACGGGGACCGGGAGCGTCTCGACGACCGACCCGGCGCCGGTGCCGAGCTCCCACCGGCCGTCGCGGCCGATCTCGACGGTGACAGGGTCGTAGCGCGCGGGGTCGAGCGCGGCGAGCACCGACCGCCCGGACGCGATCGAGATCTCGTGCTCGCTCGATCGCCCGCCGAGGAGCACTGCCACGCGGACGCGTTTGTTCACGGCGTGAACTGGGCGACGACGATCGTCACGGCCGAGCCCTGCGGCGCCCGGCGGCCGCCTGCGGGATCCTGCCGGATCACGAAACCGTCGAGATTGGGGTCTTCGGTCGCCTCCCGCACGACGTTGGCCGTGAAGCCGGAGGCTTCGAGCGTCGCGACGGCATCGCCCTCCGCCTGGTTCGTCACGTCCGGGACCGGCTGCTCGACCGGGCCCTTCGAGACGCTGAGCGTGACCGTCGTTCCCGCGGGTGCCGTTCCACCGCCCTCAGGCTGCTGGTCGACCACGGTTCCGGCCGGCTCGGTCGAGTCGACGTTCCGACGCGCCACCCTGAAGCCTGCGCCCTGGAGCGCAGACGCGGCGGACTCGTACGGCTGCCCGATCACCGACGGGATGTCGAGCGGCCTGACGCCGCGCGAGACATTGATCTGCACGCGCGTTCCGACCTTCACCTGCTCGCCCGCGGCGGGATTCTGGCCGGTCACGGTCCCCGGCTCCTTCTCGGAGAAGACTTCGACGATCTTCGGCTCGAGGTCCGCGCGGGCGAGCGCCGCGACCGCCTCGTCGCGGCTCTGGCCGATCACGTCCGGCACCTCGGTCTGCGGCGGCCCGGTCGAGACTTTGATGTCGACCGTCGAGCCCGGGTCGACCTTCGCGCCGAAAGCCGGGTCCTGCTCGAACACGAAGCCGGCCTCGACGTCCGCGTTGGCCTCGCGGATCACGTTCGGCTCGAGCCCCTCGTCGAGCACCTGGCCGACCGCCTGCGTCTCGCGCAGGTCGATCAGGTAGGGCACGCCGACCGTCCCGGCGTCAGCGAGCTGGTCGCGCACCTGCTGGTAGACGAACCAGCCCGTAAGCGCGGCCGCGAGCACCAGTAGGAGGACGAGGAGCCACGGCCACCCGGGGCGGCCGCGGCGGGGCTGCTCGTACTCGTAGAGCACCTCCGCCGGCGGCCTCGGCGGCGCGATGGTCCCCGCGGGCGTTAGCTGGGAGCGCGAGAGAACCTGCGTCGCCGCCTCCTCGGTCTCGCGGCTGACGCCGAGGCCCTGGGCGACTCGGCCCAGATCCTTGTCCATCTCCTCCGCGCTCGGGTAGCGCTCCTCGGGCGTCTTCCCGAGCGCGCGGAGGACGATCAGGTCGAGGTCCTCGGGGACGTCGGGCCTGAGCGACGACGGCGGCTCCGGGATCGCGGAGATGTGCTTCATCGCGATCTCGACGGGCGAGTCGCCGCTGAACGGCACCTTCCCGGTCAGCAGCTCGTAGAGGACGATCCCGACCGAGTAGAGGTCCGACGTCTGGTCGACCGGCGCGCCCTTCGCCTGCTCAGGTGAGAGGTACTGCGCAGTGCCGATGATCGAGCCGACCTCGGTCATCTGCGACGTGCCCGCTCGCGCGATACCGAAGTCGGTCACCTTGACGCGGCCCTCGGCGTCGACGATCACGTTGTGCGGCTTGATGTCCCGGTGGACGATCCCGTTGCGGTGCGCGAAGCGCAGCGCGTCGAGGATCTTGCGCGCGTAGTCGATCGCGACGTGAACAGGCGCCGGACCGCGGCCGACGATCAGCTCCTTGAGCGAGCGGCCGTCGAGGTACTCCATCGCGATGTAGTAGGTGCCCTCCGCCTCGCCACGGTCGTAGATCGAGACGATGTTCGGGTGCGAGAGGCCTGCGGCGTTCTTCGCCTCACGGCGGAAGCGCTCGACGAACTGGTCGTCGTTCGCGTGGCGCTCGTTCAGGATCTTGATCGCGACCCGCCGGCCGAGCTCCTGGTCCTCGGCGAGGTAGACGTTCGCCATCCCACCCGAGCCCAGCTTGCGGATGATCTTGTAGCGCCCGTCGAAGAGCGTGTTGATCAGCGTGTCCGAGACGGCCACTTTGTTCAGCCTACGGACCCTGCAGGAGGGCCTGCAGTACCTGTTTGGCGATCGGGGCAGCGGTCGAACCGCCGGTCCCGCGCTGGTTTTCGAGCATCACGGCGATCGCGACCCTGGGCGCCTCCACCGGGGCGAACGCGATGAACGCGGTCTGGTTCAGACCCTCCCGACCTGTCTCCGCGGTGCCCGTCTTGCCCGCGACGCGGATCCCGGAGATCTGCGCTGCGGTGCCCGTGCCCGCCCGCACGACCGCTTCCATCGCGCCGGCGAGCGCGAGCGCGTTGCCGGCGCTCATCGTGCGGCCGAGCGCGTGGCGTCTTGTTCGGGTCACCGTCTTCCCGTCCGAGCCGACGACGCGCTCGACGACGAACGGCTGCATGACGACGCCACGGTTGGCCACGGCGGCGGCGACCATCGCCATCTGCTCGGGCGTCACCTGCAGCTCCGACTGCCCGAACGCGAGCCGGCCGGGGTCGACCTCGCTCGAGTCCTTGGGCTCGAACATGCGGCCGTTCTTGTAGAGGCCGCTCGCGCGCCGCTCGTCCTCCGGCGTTTCGAGCGGCGGGAGCGAGTAGAAGCCGAAGTCCTTCATCTCCTGCACGATCGGACCCGGCCCGAGGTCCTTGCCGATCTCGCAGAAGTACGAGTTGATCGAGTACTGGATCGCCTGGAAGAGCGTCACCGATCCAAACGGCGACGTGGTGTCGTAGTTGTTCACGCGCCGCCCGTACTCGACGCAGTAGCCGGGATCGTTCTTGCGTGTCTCCATCGTGTACTTGCCGCTCTCGAGTGCGGCCGCGGCGGTGACGACCTTGAATGTCGAACCTGGGACGTAGCGGCCCTGGGTCGCGCGGTTTAGCAGCGGCGCTGCCTCGGGGCACTCGGCCCGCGTGCGGAGAATGGAGGGGTAGTTGGTCTCGATCAGGTTCAAATCGTAGGTCGGAGAGTTCGCCATCACCAGCACGCGGCCGGTCGAAGGCTCGATCGCGACGACTGAGCCGCACCTCCGCCCGAGCGCCTGAAGCGCCACCCGCTGCCCGCGCGCGTTCAGCGTGAGGATGAGGTCGTTGCCCACGACGTGCCGCCCGAGCAGCCTGTCGACGTTCGTGTCGACGACCGTGCTCAGGTTCTCGTTCGAGCCGGTCAGGAAATCGTTCATCGACTGTTCGATCCCGGCTCGGGAACGCACCTGGGTCGAGTAGCCGACGACGTGCGCGGCAAGCCCGCGCGTCGGGTAGCGGCGGAAGTAGAGCGTCCGGCCGTTCACCTGCCGCGCTCTGTTCGTCGCGAGCACCGTCTTTCCGTCGGCGGCGTAGATCTTCCCGCGCTCGATCGTGAACTGCGCGACCACCTGGATCGCGTTTTCTTTCCGGTTGGCCAGCCCCGGGGCGGCCCACGCCTGCCAGTAGGTCGTGGCGAGGATCAACGCGCCGAGCAGCACGAGCGCGAACACGGCGAGCCGTGAGATCTGCGCGTTCAATCGCGTGGCGCGACTGCGCGGTTGGAGACCAGGAGCAGCAATGCGAGCAGGACGAAGTTCGCGAGCAGACTCGAGCCGCCGTAACTGACGAAGGGGAGCGTGATCCCCGTCAGCGGGATCAGGCGCAGCACTCCGCCGACGATGATGAACGTCTGCAGCGCGAAGCCGAACGTCAAGCCGGCCGCGAGCAGCTTCGAGAACCCGTCCTGCGCGAGCATCGCAACGCGGAAGCCGCGCGCGACGACGAGCATGTAGACGAGCAGGACCGCGGCGATGCCGGCGAGTCCGAGCTCGTGCGCGAGCGCAGCGTAGATGAAGTCGGTGTTCAGGTCGGGGATGAGGTTCGTCCCCGCGGTGGTCGTGAACGTTCCTCGGCCGAGCCCGGTCCCGCCGAAGCCCCCGAAGGCGATCGCGAAGAGCGACTGCACGAGTTGGTACGATTCGTCGTCCGCGTACGGCCAGGGGTCGAGCCAGATCATCACGCGGTCCTGGACGCGTGGGATCACCTGGTAGACGAAGGCCGCACCGGCGAGGAAGAGCGCCATTCCGCCCACGACGAAGACGATCCGCGCGGTCGCGACGTAGAGCATCCCGAGGAAGATTCCGAAGTAGAGGAGACCCGAGCCGAGGTCGTTCGTCTGCACGAGAACGGCCATCGCGCCGCCCCAGATCAGGAGCAGCGGGCCGAAGTCCTTCAGCCGTCCCTGCGCGAGCACCTCCCGCTTCTCGCGGAGATAGCCCGCCAGGAAAACGATCAGCAGGATCTTCGCGAACTCGCCCGGCTGGAACCGAAAAGGCCCGATCTCGACCCAGAGGCGCGCGCCGCGGATCTCACGTCCCACGACCGGCAAGGCGGGCAGCACGAGGAGCACGAGCGCGACGAGCCCGATCACGTACTTGTACGACTCCAGTCGCCGGTAGTCGTGGCGGAGCGTCACGAGCGTCACCGAGAAGAGCGCGACGCCGATCACGACCCAGAGCCCCTGGCGGAACGCGTCGTCGGGGTTCAGGCGGTAGATCTCGGTCAAGCCGATCGCCGTCAGCAGTCCGGCCATCGGGAGCAGGTACGGATCGGCGTAGGGGACCGTGAGGCGCGTGACGACGTGCGCGATGAGGTAGACGAGCAGGAAAAACACGGCGTACGTGAGTGACTCCGGCGAGACGACCTCCGAGCGGGCGATATACACGCTCGTGAAGCCGAGGCCGGTCAGCATCCCGACGGCGATCAAGTTGAGGAGCTCGCGGTTACGGGGAGAGAGCGTCCTCACGCCGCGAGCCCCCACAGGATCACGTACGCGACTCCGAAGAGGAGCGCGATCACGATCAGGAACGAGAGCGCGCGCATCAGGAACCGCCTACCCCGCCTCGGCGCGGGAGCCTGCTCTTGCTCTCGCTCGTACGCAGCGGCGATCTCGCCGACGCTGACGACCGCCGTGTCCACCGTCGGCACCCGATCGGCCTCGGTCAGCGTGTCCTCCTCGTCAGGCTCTGGCTCGGCGGACGGCGCTGGGGCGACGGCGGTGTCCTCGAGCTCGGACACCGCTTCGCTCGCCTCGCCGATCTCGAACGCGACCACCGTGATGTTGTCCTCGCCGCCGCCTTTGTTCGCGGCCTTGATCAGCGCCTTGACGAGGTCCTTGAGGTCGCCGCGCTTCTCGCCGATGAGGCGGAGGATCTCGCGGTCGTCGACCATCGACGTTAGACCGTCCGAGCAGAGCAAGAAGAGATCGCCGACGCGCGGTTCGACCGAGAAGATGTCGACGTCGACGTTGGGGTCGGTGCCGAGCGCGCGGGTAATCATCGAGCGCTGCGGGTGCGACCCCGCCTCCTCGGCGGAGAGCTTGCCGGTCCGCATCAGCTCGCCGACGAGCGAGTGGTCCTCCGTCAGCTGCTCAAGGTTCCCGTCGCGGACGAGGTAGGCGCGCGAGTCCCCGACGTGCCCGATGGAGATGGTGCCGTCCGCGACCGCGGCGACGGTGAGCGTGGTCCCCATCCCGGACATGTTCGGGTCCTCGAGCGAGCGCTGGTGCACGCGCCGGTTCGCTTCCTGCACGAGGCTCTCGACGTCCGCGCCGTGCTCCTTGACCGCACCCGCCGCGAGCTTCGAGGCGACCTCGCCGGCCTGCGCGCCGCCAATCCCGTCGGCGACCGCGAACAGCGGCGGGTCGATCACGTATGAGTCCTCGTTCCGTCGCCGGCGGCGCCCCGGGTCGGTCCCGCCGGCGAAGCCCCCGAGCCTCAACGCTCGTACCTCAGGTCGGTCTCGCCGACGCGCACGATGTCGCCCTCGGTGAGCCGGCGCGGACGGTCGAGCTGCGCGCCGTTCACGTAGGTCCCGTTCGTCGAGCCGCGGTCCTGCACCCAGACGCCGTCGCGGCGCGGCTCGAAGCGCGCGTGCCGCGCGGAGGCGAACTCGTCTTCCTCGATCGGGACGTCGTTCTGCCCGCCCCTGCCGATCGTCAGCGCGGATGCGTCGAGCTCGAACGTCGTCCCCTCGGGGATCGCGGGGCTCTTGAGCACGACCAGCCGACCGGTCTGGAGCGGCTGCTTCTGCGCGAGCCCACCCCCGTCCGATTCTCCGGGGCGGAGGATGAAGCTCTCCTGCGGGAGCCGGACGTCCTTGCTCGCGCTGCGCACGATCCGCCAGATGAAGAGGTAGAGCAGGACGAGGAAGAGGGCTTTGAGGACAAGCAGCGCCTCGTCGACGGCGATCGAGTCGCCTGGAATCACGGCCATGAGGGGCCCTCGTCCCCGGGGTGCGATGGGTGGTGCGAGGCAAGGACGCAGGGAGCGTCCGTATCCGCGGCGATACGGGCGCGACTGAGGACGCCGCATCGCGCCGCCCAGCGCGGCCCGGGGGCATTGTGGCCCCTCGTGGCTGGGGTTCCGTACGTCATCCGGTCTCCACGTCGAACACCAGATCAGTTGAACCAATCGTGATCTTGTCGCCGGTGTCGAGCTTCGCCCGCTTCGCCCGCCTGCCGTTCACTTCGAGTCCGTTAGTCGAGTCGAGGTCGACGATCCAGTACGACGTTCCTTCCTGGCGCACCTCGGCGTGCCGGCGCGAGGCGTTCGCGTCGTCCAGCTGGAGGTCGCAGTCCTTCGAGCGGCCGATCACGGTGCGGCGCTTGCTGAGCTCGTGCCGGCCGCCGTCGACAACGAGGTAGGCGAGCTCGCGCTCGAGCCCGAGCTCGACGGGCGAAGCCGCTTGCGTCTCGGGCGGCGCGGTCGGCTTGTAGATCATCGTCGCGCCTGACTCGACTTGGGGGGGCGGAGCCGATGGCTGCGCCGCTGCGGCACCCGGCTCGGGCTGCGCCATGCGCACCGCGATCCCGAACTCGCCGACCTCGAGGTCCTCGTCTGTCTTCACCAGCACGTTCGGCGGGGAGAGCAGCGCGTACGACTCGCGCCGCGCGTGCTCCGCCAGATACTCCTGGAGCTCGCCGATCAATGACGCCTCGTACCCCTCGAACTGGGCGCGGTCGCTCTCCGAGAGGAAGATCGTGTACTCGTTCGGGACGTACACACGCGAGACGGAGACCTGCCGGTGGTCGTCCATCTCCTTCGCGAGCTTGCGGGCCAACTCGACGGGCTGGACGTTCGTGCGGAAGGCGCGGCCGAAGACACCCTCGACAAGGGCCTCGATCTTCTGCTCGATGAGGCGGAGAACCATGGGCGGTGGGGGGTTTCCCCGCCCGACGATTCTAAGTCGCGGCCCTGAGCACCAAGACGGTTGTCCCCACCCAGACGACGCCGATCACCGGTAGCGCGGCCAGTTCCGGGTTCGGGACGAGGAGCATCGCCAGGAGCCCGGCGCCCCAGAGCGCCGCCCGCCAGGGCGAGCTCGCGAAGGCGAGCGTGGCTGCAGCGAGCCCCAGTGCAAGCGCGATCCGCCAGGTTTCCGGTCCCACCGCCAGGCGGAACGCCTCCGCCGCGGCGAGGGGGCTCCGTTCGCCGGCGACGTCGATCGGGCCGAGCCCGGCGAGGACCACCACGC
>JACCTU010000116.1 GCA_013812235.1 Actinomycetota bacterium
ACCTGCCCCCGTCGAGGCTTCGACGAACGTCGCAGATCCAATCGGCGTTCGGACGTCGCCGCGTGCACAAACCACGCCGGCGCGGGTGGCGGCAGTGTCGTCGTCGCCCGTCGCGACCCCCGCCCCAGAGCGGACCGCGCTCCCCGAGCCCGAGAGTCGAACGGTGTCCCCGCCCGGGCGTTCAGCGGAGGTAGTCGTGGTGGAGTCGCGGCCGCTCGAACGCGCGATCTTCGACCGGTTCACCGCTGCAGCCGCTCGCCCCGACGCCGACCGATCGAGCGCCGCCGGATCGGAAGACAGCGTGGCCGGACCGATGACGATGGCGGCCGCGGTGCTGCTTCTGCTCGGGGCGTGGCTAGCCCGCCGCCGGAAGGTAGGCGGCGAAGAAGCCGCAGACGACGCTCGTATGATGAATCGCCATGACGACCGTGCCCGCTCGCCAGAAGATCCTCGTAGCGGTCGCATGGCCGTATGCGAACGGCCCACGACACATCGGCCATGTGGCGGGCTTCGGGGTCCCGGCGGACATCTTCGCCCGCTACCACCGCTTGCGGGGAAACGACGTCCTCATGGTCAGCGGGACGGACGAGCACGGCACGCCCGTCATGGTCGGCGCGGACGAGGAAGGAGTCTTGCCGCGTGACCTCGCCGACCGCTACAACGAGGTCATTCGCGACGACCTGCGGCGCCTCGGGCTCTCGTACGACCTGTTCACACGCACGACGACCGAGAACCATCACGAGGTCGTGCGGGATGTCTTTCGCACGCTCCACGAGAAGGGCTTCATCGTCGAGCAGACAACCGTCGGCGCATTCTCCGCCGCCACGGGCCGCACTCTGCCGGACCGGTACATCGAGGGTACCTGCCCGATCTGTGGCTTCCCGAGTGCTCGTGGCGATCAGTGCGACAACTGCGGCAACCAACTCGATCCGGCCGATCTGATCGAGCCGCGCTCGAAGATCGACGGCGAGGCACCGGTCTTCAAGGAGACATCGCACCTCTTTCTCGACCTGCCGGCGTTTAAGGAGCAGTTGGCCGCATGGATCGGCGAGCAGGAGCACTGGCGAGCGAACGTTCGCCGCTTCTCGCTCGAGCTCGTCAAGAACCTGAGACCGCGCCCGGTCACGCGCGATCTCGACTGGGGCGTCCGCGTGCCCGTGCCGGGCTACGAGGAACGCGAGGACAAGCGCATCTACGTCTGGGTCGATGCCGTCACAGGTTATCTCTCGGCGGCGATCGAGTGGGCACGCAACCGCGGCACCCCGGACGCCTGGCGCGACTGGTGGCAGAACCCCGACGCCCGTCACTACTACTTCATGGGGAAGGACAACATCGTCTTCCACAGCGTGATCTGGCCCGCGCAGCTGCTCGGCTACGGCGATGGCGGCGCGTTCGGTGCCGAGCGCGGCCGCCTCGAGTTGCCGCACGACATCGTCAGCTCCGAGTTCCTCACGATGGAGGGCAAGCAGTTCAGTACCAGCCGGGGCGTCGTGATCTACGTCGGCGACTTCCTCAGCCGCTATGACCCGGATCCGCTGCGCTACTTCCTCACCGCCGGGGGACCGGAAGCCCAGGACACCGACTTCACGTGGGCCGAGTTCGTGCGTCGCAACAACGACGAGCTTGTCGCCAACTGGGGCAACCTGGTCAACCGCACGCTGACGAGCGGGTCCAAGAACTTTGGCGTCGTTCCGCAGCCGGGCGCGCTGACCGACGGCGACACCGCCGTGATCGAGGCCGTCGAGGCGGGCTTCGACTCCGTTGGCAGGTTGATCGAGCAGGCTCGCTTCAAGGCCGCGCTCGCCGAGGTGATGCGGCTCGCCTCGCTCGTCAACGGCTACGTCAGCGAGGAAGCGCCTTGGGCGACGATCAAGGACGATCGTGAGCGGGCCGGGACCGTGCTCTACGTCGTCCTTCGCTGCATCGACAACCTGAAGACGCTCTTCACGCCGTTCCTCCCGTTCACGTCGCAGGTGCTGCACGAGCTGCTCGGGTACGACGACGTGATCGCGGGTGAGCTCGAGTTCCGCCAGATCGACCTGGAGGCGGTCACATACACGGTGCTGACGGGCGACTACAAGAGCTGGGCCGGGGCTTGGCAGCCGAGCACGCTTGAGCCCGGACGGGCTCTCCGAGAGCCTCGCCCGCTGTTTCGGAAGCTCGATCCCGATCAGGTCGTCACCGACGAGCTCGCGCGGATGGCACGCGCCGCGGAAGCGTGATCGACACGCACGCGCACCTCGACGCGCTCGAGGACGCGGGCGCCGCTGTCGCGCGGGCGCACGAGGCTGGCGTGACGCGCGTGATCACGATCGGGACCGGGATCGAGTCGGGCCGCGCGGCGCTCGCGATCGCCGCGGAGCACGACGGCGTCTATGCGGCGCTCGGGATCGATCCGCACCAGGCGGGAAGCGATGAGGCCGGACGAGCAGCCGAGCTGTGCGAACTGCTCGACTACCCGAAGGCAGTCGCGGTCGGCGAGGCCGGGCTTGACTACCACTACGGCGCGGAGACCAAGGACGAGCAGCGCCGCCTCTTCGAGCTCCAGCTCGCGCTCGCAGAGGAGCTCCGGCTCCCCGTCGTGATCCACACGCGTGAGGCAAACGACGACACCGCGGCGATCCTCGGCGGCCACGACGGCACCGTGATCATGCACTGCTTCTCGGAGCCGGGTCTGTTGGCGGCGGGGCTCGAGCGTCGCTGGTACTTCTCCTTCGCCGGGAACGTCACCTATCCGAGGGCCGCGCCTTTGCGCGAGGCGGCCGCGGAGGTTCCCGCGGATCGGATCCTGGCGGAGACGGACAGTCCCTACCTGGCCCCACAACCGCTGCGGGGGCGGCCGAACGAGCCGGCCCACGTCGTCCACATCGTGGCCGCGCTCGCCGCCGCCCGGGGCGAGGACGCCGATGAGCTCGCAGCGCAGATCGACACGAACGCCACGGCCGCCTTCTCACTGCCGTGACGGTCGCTCGCCTTCAGCTCGCTCCCGCGGGGGAAACCAT
>JACCTU010000166.1 GCA_013812235.1 Actinomycetota bacterium
GGACGTAGCCCGCCAGCGTGAGCACGTACGGACCCATCTCGACGTTGCCGGCGTCGAACGACCCTTTGCCGGCAACCACCGCGGCGAGGAACACCCCGCTCGCGAGCAGCATCGCGATCATGTGCGCCGTCGTCGTCCGCCAGAGCGGCGTGCCGTTCGGGATCCGCAGCCAGTCGACGAAGCCGGTCGTGGCTGTGACGATCGTCGAGAGGAGCCCGAAGACGAGCGCGAGCCACCACGCGTGCGTCGCTGCGTGCGTACTGATCCCGAGCACGTCGGCGGTCGCCGCGACGAGCGCGAACGTGTAGGTCCCGACCGTGACGTCGGTGAGCGGCGGATGGATCGGGTGCCCCGGCAGCCCGCGCCAGAGCGCGTCGAGCCCGACCCCCTCGTCCCGCCTGCTCGTCACGATCGTGCCCCCGCAAACTGTTCGACGCCGTCCAGCAGCTCCCAGTTCGCGCGAAGCGCGCGCTCGGCTGCCGCGACGATGCGGTCCTCGTCCTCGGGGAGGGCGCGCTCGAGGACCCGGCGCGAGAGCTCCGCGTGCTCGTGGTCGCGTTCGGCGTGCAGTTCGAAGTAGCGCGTGCCCTTCGAGTGAGGCTCGAAGTCGTACCAGCGCGTGAGCCCCTCGAGCTTCGTGCGCGACACTTCGGGCTGAGCCGACTCGATCGCGAAGAGCGCAGCGGCGCCTTCGACCCCGGTCCCGCTCCACGCCTCGACGCAAGCGGCGGTCTCGGTGCGTGGCTCGCGGTCGAGGTCGGCGTCCAGTTCCGCTGCGAAGTCGTCCCAGACCGCGACGTGCGCGGCTTCCTCCGCAGCGTGGTCGGCGTCGGAGGCCGAGGCCGCGAGACCAGCGAGCGCGGTCACAGCGTGCCGGTACTCGCCGGCATAGTAGGCGACCTCGTCGCGGCTTAGCGCTCCGCACTCCCAGCGCTCGTAGAAGGGGTGACGCAAGACGTTCCAGCGGTCTGCGACCGCATCCAAACGCTCGAACAGGTTCACGGCGGCTCCTTTCGACGATCCCGTGGCGGGATCGTACGGGGCCGGCCGGTCGCCCGCGAGAGGTTCTACGAGTCCGAGGACTCGAGGAAGGCCAGGAAGGCCGCGTGCTTCGCCAGGTACTCCTCGATCTCCAGGACGCCCGCCCCTGCCCAGTCTTCGAGCCAGGTGTCCGAGAGGTCGTCGACGATCGAGTGAATGCCGCGTTCGCTCATGGTCGAATGATCGGCATGGGGGTGGACGGCCGCCATGGGCCGTTCGGCTCATTCTTTCGTCGCTCGGGCCTATACCCTGGCCCGCCGTGGCCGGCCTCCTGATCGTGAATCCGCACTCCGGCAACGACAGCCCCTCGGCCGAGGAGCTCGCCGAGGAGGCGAGCGGCCGGGGCATCGAGGTGCACCTCTTCCGCCAGGGAGAAGACCTCGAGGCGATCGCTCGAGACGCTGACGCCGACGCGCTCGGGATGGCCGGAGGCGACGGCTCGCTCGCACCGGTGGCGTCGGTGGCGATCGAGCGCGACCTGCCGTTCGTCTGCGTCCCCTTCGGGACCCGGAACCACTTCGCGCGGGACCTGGGTCTCGATCGCGACGATCCGCTCGCCGCACTCGAGGCGTTCGGGGGGACGGAGCGCAGGGTCGACGTAGGCAGGGTGAACGGGCGTGCGTTCCTGAACAACGTCTCGCTCGGGATGTACGCGCAGCTCGTGCACGAGCGCGAGGAGCACCGACGACGACGCGAGATGCTCGCCCGCGCACGCGCGGTGCTGATTGCGCTCCGCCACTTCTCGACGCGGGGGCTGTCGGTGGACGGCGAGCCGATGCGCGTCCGCGTGCTGCTCGCCTCAAACAACGACTACAAGCTCGACCTGCTCTCGATCGGCGAGCGGAAGCGGCTGGACGAAGGACTGCTGCACCTGTACGCGGGCAGCGGAGTCCTGCGCGCAAGCTGGACGGAGCGCAGCGGAGAGCGGTTCACGGTCGACGCGCGCGCAGGTGCGCTCCGCGCTGCGATCGACGGCGAGCCCGCGCGCCTGAAGACCCCACTCGAGTTCGAGATCGAGCCGGGGGTTCTACGCGTGCTCGTCCCGCCAGCGTGAGATCACTTTCGCGTTGTTCCGGAAGGCGAGCTCGGCCGGCGGCGGGAGCTCGTCGCGGGCGAACCACCTAAGCTCGGCGACGTCGTCCGCCGCGCTCAGAGTGCCGCGGAGCACGCGGCACGTCCAGTAGAGGTTGAGAGTCCATTGCGCGTCGTCCTCGTCGCCGTAGCGGTCGACGACGAAATCGAAGAACTCGAGTGGCTCGACGTCGAGGCTCGCCTCCTCCACCAGTTCGCGCCGCAGGCCGTCGCGCGGATCCTCACCCTCGTTCAGGAACCCGCCGGGGAGATCCCACTTTCCCTGGTCGGGCTCCTGTGCACGCCGGGCCAGCAGAATGCGCCCCTCGTCGTCGAGCACGAGCCCGGAGGCGGTCGGCTTCGAGCTCGCGTAGTAGCGGAACCCGCACTGCGGACACTCGATCCGGGCGCCGCCGTCGAGCGGCTCGAGGGCCGTCCCACAGCGGGGACAGTGCTTCCACGACTCGAGCTCGCCCACGTCGGGCAGGATACGGGCGTGCCCGAGCAGCCGGAACCGACCGAGGAAGAGCAGGAGCAGGCACCCGAGCGCATCCGCGACGAAGACGCGATGCGGGGTCCGGGGCACGACGATCCGCACGACGTCGTAGACCCCGACCCGTCGTCTGCCGACTCGTGAGCCCGGTCGCCGCGACCGAGTTCTCGCGCATCGCGATCCTCTCCTCTCTGCCGGGCGCTCGGCTCGCCGACCTGGCCTCGCGGATGCGGCGCGAGGACGTCGTGCCGGGGAAGACGGTCGTGATCGAGGGCGAGCCGGGAGATCGTTTCTACGTCGTGCTCAGCGGGATGCTCGAGGTGACGCAGGCCGGTCGCGGCACGCGCACGCTGCTGCGGCCGGGCGACTACTTCGGCGAGGTCTCGCTCGCGATGGACGTGCCGCGCACCGCGTCGGTGCGCGCCGTCACGCCGGCTACGGTCGCGAGCTGTGACCGGGCGACGTTCGACGAGTACGTCCGCCCCGTGTTCGCCGACACGCCCTAGCCGGACGCTTCGGCGAGCACCGCGTCCGAGAGCTCCGGCCACACGCGCTTTGCCTCGTCGCTCCAGTCGTCGAAGTCGCGGTCGGTGAGGACGCCGAGTGCGAGCTTCGCGGCGGGGTCGACCCAGAGGAAGGCGCCACTGCCGCCGAAGTGGCCGAACGTACGGGGCGAGTTGCGCGAGCCGGTCCAGTGCGGCGACTTCGACCCGCGAACCTCGACGCCGAGCCCCCAGTCGTTCGGGTCCATGCGGCCGAAGTCGGGGAGCACGCCGACGAGCCCCGGAAAGGCGACGCTCGTCGCCTCCGCGAGCGTCTCCGCCGAGACGAGCGTCGGCCGAAGGAGCTCCTGGCCGAGCTCGAGCAGGTCGAGCAGCGTCCCGTAGAGACCCGACGCCGGCGAGCCGCGGAGCTCCCCCGAGAACTCGAGCGGCTCGAGCACCGCTTCGGTCAGGTACTCGACGAACGGCATCTCCGCCTGCCGCTCGACGTGCTGCGCGAGCATCTCGAAGCCCGCGTTCGAGTAGATGCGGCGCTCTCCGACGCCCGCAAGCGGGACCGTCCCGTCGAAGGGCAGCCCGGAGGCGTGCGCCAGCAGGTGGCGCACGGTCGAGCCGGGGGGGCCGGCCTCCCCGTCGAGGTCGACGACGTCCTCCTCGGCCGCGACGAGCGTCGCGAGCGCGACCACCGGCTTCGTGATCGACGCCCAGCGGAACTCGCGCGCCTCGTCGCCGTGCCAGTCGCGAACCCCGTCCGGATCGACGACGCCGACCGCGACGCTGTCCGGCGACCAGGAGTCGACTTGCATGAGCGCCTCCACGCGCGGCGATACTAGACGGGTGGCACGGCGCCTCATCTCCTCCGGATCGCCGTTCGAGCCGATCATGGGCTTCTCGCGCGCCGTCGTCTCAGGTGGTCACGTCTACGTGAGCGGCACGGCGCCGGTGATGCCGGACGGCGCGGACCCGCCCGAGGACACCTACTCGCAGACGCGCCGCTGTCTCGAGATCATCCTCGACGCACTCGAGCAGACTGGAGCGCGCGCCGAGGACGTCGTCCGCACGCGCGTCTACCTGACGAGCGCGGACGCGTTCGAGGAGGCGGCGCGCGCGCACTCGGAGATCTTCCGGGAGATCCGGCCTGCGAACACCACCGTCGTCGCGCAGCTGCTCGACCCTCGCTGGCACGTCGAGATCGAGGCGGAGGCGGTTCTGCCGTGAAACAGATCTACCCCGCGACGATCACGGGCAAGAGCTTCGCGTCGGGCGGCAGCGTCCTCGACCACAAGTTCGGACAGAGCGACCCGTACACCCTGGGTGTCGAGGAGGAATACATGCTCCTCGACGGCGAGACGTACGACCTCGTGCAGCACATCGACACCGTGCTCGCCGCGGTCTCCGGCCACGAGCTCGAGGACCGGATCAACCCCGAGCTGATGCAGTCCGTCCTCGAGATCGCAACGCCCGTCTGCAAGACGGCAGCCGACGTGATGGCCGAGCTGTTGAAGCTCCGCGCGTACGTCGGCGAGGTCGCGAACAAGAAAGGGCTGCGCGTGGGGTCCGCGGGGACGCACCCGTTCTCGCTCTTCGAGCGCCAGCGGATCACCGCGCGCGACCGCTACCGCAACCTCGTCGACCAGCTGCAGTACGTCGCCCGGCGTGAGCTGATCTTCGGCATGCACGTGCACGTCGCGGTCGACGATGCCGAGAAGGCGATCCAGATCGTCAACGGCCTGCTGGTCGAGCTCCCGACGCTGCTCGCGCTCTCCGCGAGCTCGCCGTTCTGGCGTGGTGAGCCCACGGGGCTCTCGTCGTCGCGGCAGATGGTCTTCGCCGCCTTCCCGCGCTCGGGGCCGCCGCCGCGCTTCAAGGACTACGCCGACTACGCCGAGGTCGTCGGACAGCTCGAGAAGACCGGCTGCATCGCCGACTACACGCACATCTGGTGGGACATCCGCCTCCACCCGAAGTGGGGGACCGTCGAGATCCGGATCTGCGACGCCGTCACGCGCGTCGAGGACGCGGTCGCGATCACCGCGTACTGCCAGGCGCTCGTGAAGCACTACGCGGAGCTGCACGACCGCGGGGAGCCGATCCCGTCGTTCCACCGGATCCTGACCACGGAGAACAAGTGGCTCGCGGCGCGCTACGGGCTCGAGGCGCCGGTGATGGACCTCGCGACCGGGCGCCGAAACCGCGTGCCGATCGCGCAGCTCGTCCGCCGGCGGCTCCGCGACCTCGAGCCGCACGCGCGCGAGCTCGGTGCCGAGCGCGAGCTCGAAGGGATCCGCTCGATCCTCGGTCGCGGCAACGGCTCGGATCGGCAGCTGCGCGTCTTCAACGCGAACCGCGACATCGTCGAGGTCGTGCGCGAGATCGCGGACGCGACCGAGGTCGCGACCGCCTAGCCGCCGATCTTCGTCATCGAGCCGTTAGGCGCTAGGGCGACGACACGCCCGTCCGGGGCGATCGCGACGCCCGTGACGACTGCACCCGTTCGAAACGGCCCGCCCAGGCGGCCGCTCTGCGTGTCGTAGCGCCACACGAGCTTCGAGCCGGAGAACGCGATCGTGCGCCCAGCCCGGGAGGAAGCACCATTCGGCCCGACACCGAAGGAGAACGTAGTCATCCGTAGCGGCGTGCGGAAGCGCATCGTGCGCACCACGCGCGGGCGCCGCAAGTCGATCGTGCTGACGAAGCCGAGCAGCGGGTTCGCGACGTACAGCCGCGTCTCGTCGGGGGAGAGCACGAGCGCGGATGCTCCGTTCGCGGGCAGCATGCCGACCACTGGCAGGTCAACGCAGTGGCCGACGCCTCGACGGAGATCGAGCGCGTGCACAAAGCTCGAGCCATCGCCCTCGGTGTACAGCGTCAGCAGCCAGCGCCCGTTCCGCGTCGCGACGCCGGCCCAGGCCTGGCCGACCATCTTCTCCGTCTCGCCGTTCGGCTCGAACGTCGGAGTCGCTCGCAACCGGCGGCGGGTGAAGTCGTAGAGCTGGAGGTCGTACCCGTTGTTCTTCCAGTGGATCAGGAACAGACGAAGCCCGTCCGGCGAGAGCGACTCGACCTCGAACATGCCGCGAAGGCGGACGCTTCGAATCGGCCGCAGCCCCTCGAGGACGAGCAGCCGTGTCGTCCGGGCGCCCGGTTCGGCGAGTACGACGCGCTTGCCGTCGGGCGAGACGGCCTGTGCGACGAGGCGACCGGCCACCCGCACCGAGCCAAGGAGCTTCCCCGAGGGAAGCGCGTAGCGTCGCACGGTGGTGGGGCCACGCTTCGGCCAGCTCGGGGCGACGTAGGTGCGCCCGTCCGCGGAGGCGATCCCCCGCGGCAGCGTCGCTCCGGTGGTGCCGGACACGACGTCGTAGACGACGAGCCGACCGTTGACACGGAGGTACAGGTGGCGCGAGCCCGGGACCGCCGAGCTCGTGGTGCCGCATCGCGAGGCCGGGCAGCCGTCGGCAGCGGCCGGGGCGGGCGTCAGGGCGAGTACGGCAGCCAGGAGGAGAAGCCTCTTCATGCCGCTGATACGCCCTGGACCTCCGAAAAGGTCCCGCTCGTATCCACGGCATGGACCTCCCCGAGCTCGGGCTTCGTAGAGTCGCTGCGGGATGTCGGGCGTTGGCCGCGACGAGCGGGCCTGGGTGCGAGGCGCCCAGGCCGGGTCGGCCTCGGACCTTGAGGCCCTCTTCCGCGCGTTCTGGCCCAGGGCGTATCGCGCCGCGTACCTCGTCGCGCACGACGCCGCCGCCGCGGAGGACATCGCGCAGGAGGCCTTCCTCGCCGCGATCCGGTCACTCGATCGCTTCGACCGCCGCCGCCCGTTCGGCCCGTGGCTGCACCGGATCGTCGTCAACCGCGCGATCGACTACGCGCGACGCCGGCAGCTTCGCGCCGAGAGCGAGCTGCACGAGGTCGGCGCGGAGCCGCCCGAACGCGGCGACGCAGAGGGTCTCGCGGGTGCGATCGCGCGCCTGCCGCCGGAGCAGCGCGCGGTGATCGTGCTCCGCCACCTCCTCGACTACACGCCGGGCGAGATCGCCGATCTGCTCGACCTCCCGCGCGGAACGGTGAACTCGCGCCTGCGACGTGGGCTCGACGCGCTGAGGGCCGAGCTGTGAGGCGAAAGCTCGAGCGGCTCGACGTGCCGGGCGAGCACGAGGCGCGCGAGCGCGCGTGGGCGCTTGTGCAGGCCGCATACGCAGAGCGCCAGCCTCAGCCTCGCGGGCGCCCGACCCTTCGGCTCGTCCTCGTCGCAGCTGCTGTCGCCGCGCTCGTGGCCGCCGCGCTCAGCCCGGCGGGACGGGCGGTGCTCGACGGCGTGCGCGAGGCAGTCGGGGTCGAGTCCGCTTCGGAGTCGCTGTTCGAGGTTCCCTCCGGCGGCCGCCTGCTCGTGACCGCCGACTCCGGCGTGTGGGTCGTCGCCGCCGACGGCTCCAAGCGGCGCCTCGGCGACTACGAAAGCGCCTCCTGGTCGCCGTTCGGACGCTTCGTCGCGGCCTCGCGGCCGAACGAGCTCGCTGCGCTCGAGCCGGACGGCGACGTGCGCTGGAAGCTCGCGCGGCGGGGCGTGCGCACCCCGGTCTGGGCCGGCACGCGGTCCGACACGCGAATCGCGTACGTCACGGACGGGCGGCTGCACGTCGTGGGCGGCGACGGCCGGCGCGACGTGGAAGCGGGTGGCTCGACCTCGCCCGCGCTCCTCGTCCCGCCGGCGTGGAGACCCGGAAGCGCGTTCGAGATCGCGTACCTCGACACGCGGGGGTACATCACGGTCCTCGGGACCGAGCGGCCCGGCCTCAACTGGCGCTCGATCCGGCTGCGCGACGCCCGCGCGTTGCTGTGGTCGCCGCGGGGCGACCGGCTGCTCGTCGTTGGACGCGATCGACTTGTCTGGCTCCGCGCTTCCGACGGGGTTGCGCGCGTCGAACGACTGCCGGGGGTCGCGTCTGTCGCGTTCGCGCCCGACGGCCGACTCGCGGTCGTCCGACGCAACGGCGCGCGCAGCGACGTGCTGGTCGACGGCCGCGTGCGCTTCTCGGGGACCGGGACGTTCGCCGACCCGACGTGGTCGCCCGACGGGCGCTGGGTGCTCGTTTCGTGGCCCAACGCCGACCAGTGGCTGTTCGTCCGCGCGGCCGGGCCGCGCCGCGTGCGCGCGGTCGCGAACGTGTCCCGCCAGTTCGACTCGGCGGCTCCGCCACGGATCGCCGGGTGGATCTCGCCGTGAAGCGCCGCGAGTTCGTCCTCGGCACCGCCGCGCTCGCCTTTGCGCCGCGCGCGTTTGCCCTGTCGTTCAGCCGGACGCCGACCGCGCTCGTCACCGCCGACCTCGAGTCCCACGTCGTCGCCGTCGACCTCAACACCGGCAAGGTGCTCCGACGGATCGCCACCGCGCCGGGCCCACGCAGCATCGAGACCGTCGGCAACCTCGCCGTCGTCGGTCACACCGAGCGCGGACTGCTCACGGTGATCGACGGCGCGACGCTACGCGTGCGCGACACGGTCGGCGGCTTCAGCGAACCGCGCTACACGATTGCCGCCCGCGACGGCGAGCACGCGTTCGTGACCGACTCGAAGACCGGCGAGCTCGCAGTGATCGCGGCCCGAAGAGGGCGCGTCGTCGGCCGCGTGGTGCTCGGCGGCGCGCCACGCCACCTCTCCTACGAGCCCTCCGCCGAGGTCGTCTGGGTCGTCCTCGGCAACTCCGCCGACCGGATCGCCGTCGTGGACGTCTCGTCGCCCACTCGTCCGCGGCTCGTCCGGCGCTTCTCGCCGCCTCTGCTCGCCCATGATGTCGGCTTCGGCCCAGGTCGCGTCTGGGTGACCGGCGGTGCCTCGCGCGAGCTCGTCGTCTACGACCCGAGGGGTCGGCCCGTGCGCCTCCAGGCCGACGCGCCACCGCAGCACGTGACCTTCGTCGGCAATCGTGCGTACGTTGCGAGCGGAGAGGACGGTACGCTGCGAGTCCACGACGCCCGCACGGGCCGCCTGCTCCGGACGTCGCGACTTCCGGGCGGCTCGTTCAACGTGCAGCGGGAAGCTCGTGCCGGCGGGCTGGTGGTGACTCCCTCGCTGTCCCGTGGGACGCTGTGCGTTGTCGACCAAAGCGGGCGCGTCCTCCGGCAGCCGCGGATCGCCCGCTCCTCGCACGATGCGTGCTTCGTCGTCAGAGCGTGAGCTAGGGTCAGCCGATGATCGAAGTCGGCGAAACGTGGCCGGACGCGACCGTCTTCGCCGGGCCGGGCAAGCCGGTCACAATGCGCGATGCGCCCGAGGGCTCGAAGGCACTGTTCGTCTTCTACCTCTTCGACTTCTCCTCCACCTGAACGAGCGAGCTCGAGCTCCTGCGTGACAGGAGCGCGGAGTTCGAGGAAGCAGGCGTTCGGCTCTTCGGCGTCTCGCGCGACTCGCCGTGGACACACATCGCCTGGTCGCAGGTTCTCGACCTGAACTTTCCACTGCTCTCGGACTGGAACGCCGACGCCGTGCACGCGCTCGGGATCGGGTTCGAGCACCGCGGGCTGAAGGACGTCGCCGCCCGATCGGTCTTCCTCGTCGACGAGGGCGGTACGGTCCGCGGCGCATGGCGTTACGAGACTGGAGAGGTGCCCGACTTCGACGTGCCGCTCGCAACCGCACGGGCGCTGTAGCGCTCGCCTGCGCGCTCTACCTCGGGGCCGGGGCGCTCGCGCTCTCCCCCTCCCTGATCGACGCTCCCGACGAGCTGCTCGCGTACGGGAAGCCGCGCGCGAACGTCGTGACGCCCGGCGACCACCTGCAGACGACGTACAACCTCTGGCTCCCCGGCCACCAGCTCGCGCACGGCCGCGCGCCGTGGCTCGACCCGTACACCTTCCAGCCCGAGGCTCCGAAGCGGACGAACTTCGCCGGCTGGCCGTTCGCGATCCTCTTCTGGCCGCTGCACGCGCTCTTCGGGACCGTCGGCGCGTGGAACGCGTTCGCGCTCCTCTCGTACCTCGGCGCGGGCGCGGCCGCCGCGGGCTGGTTGCGATCGCTCAAGCTCCCGCTCGGCGCGGCGCTCGTCGGTGGGCTTGCATTCTCACTCGCTCCGTACCGCTCGATCCAGACCGCCGGCGGACATCTGCTCGGGCCCGTCGCGATGCTGCTGCCGCTCTCGCTCTGGGCGCTCGAGACTCGGCGCCGCTGGCTCGCGGTCGCCGCGATCGCCTCCGTGCCGCTCTCCGGGCAGGTGCACCTCGCGCTCGGCGCGATCCTCTTCTTCCTCGCGTATGCCGTCGTGCGCAGGCAGACGCTCGTCGGCGCAGTCGGTGCTGCGGCGAGCACTGCTGCCGGAGTGCTCGTTTGGCTCACGGAGATCCGCGGCACCACGGGCGCGTCGGGGCGCCCGTTCGCGCAGGTCGAGCGTTACTCGGCTGAGCTGCTCGACTTCGTCACGCGGCACCCGCGGCACGGCTTCGAGACGTTCGTTTTTCTCGGCTGGCTCGTTCCGCTCGCCGCGCTCGCGGGGCTCGTGCTCCTTTCGCGGCGCGAACGCGGGCTTGCGGTCGTGCTCGGGCTCGGCGTGCTCGTGCCGTTCGTGCTCGCACTCGGCGCGAACACGCCCGTGTACGAGCCGCTCTGGGACGTCGTGCCGGGGCTCGGTGAGACGCGCGTCCCCGCGCGGTTCCTGCCAATCGCCTGCCTCTGCCTCGCCGCGCTCGCCGCGTTCGCGCTCGCGCGCGTGCCGTGGCGCTACGCCGCCCTCGTCGCGGTCCCGCTCGTCGCGCTCGACCTGCGCGTCGACGTGTACCGGCCGATGGGAGCGGACGAAGGAAACCCCCTCTACGCACAACTCGGCCCGGGTCGACTCCTGGAGCGCCCCGTGTACCTCCCTGAGCTGCTGGAGGGAAGCGTTTACCTCTATTACGCGATGCAGGCGCCGCGCGAGCGGCCGCTCGGCTACTCGACGACGGCGCCGCCCGAGGCGGACCGCGTCGCGCGCGCGTTGCGAGGCGGCAAGCTCGATCCCGTGGAGCTCGACGTACGCTCCGTCATCCGCTTCCGCGATGGGCGCCCGGCCGAGGTCACATCCCCATAGCGTGGAAGCCCGAGTCGACGTACAGGATCGTCCCGGTGACGTTCCTCGCGTCGTCCGACAGGAGAAACGCCGCGGCCGCGCCGACGTCGTCCGCTTCGACGTGCCTGTGCAGCGGCGAGCGCTCCTCGACGATCGCCTCCATCGTCGGAAAGCCTGCGATCGATCGCGCGGCGAGCGTGCGCACGGGTCCCGCGGAGATCGCGTTCACGCGCACGTTCTTCTGGCCGAGGTCCCACGCGAGGTAGCGCATGGACGCGTCGAGCGTCGCCTTCGCGACTCCCATCACGTTGTAGTGCGGCACCGCGCGCTCGCCGCCGAGATACGTCATCGTGACGATCGAGCCCCCGCCGCGCGCTTCCATCAACGGCTCGGCCAGCCGGCTGCACGCGACGAGCGAATACGCGCTGATGTCGAGCGCGAGCCAGAAGCGGTCGCGCGGCGTGTCGGTGAAACGACCCTCGAGATCCTCCGCGGCCGCATACGCGACCGAGTGCACGAGCAGGTCGAGGCCGCCGTCGAAGGCCTCTCCGACCTGGCCGAAGACGCGCTCGAGGTCGGCGTCGGAGCGCACGTCGCACTCGGCGACGAGCGGGCTCGACACGCTCTCGGCGAGGTCGCGGACGTTCTTCTCGATCCGCTCGCCTTGAAAGGTGAACGCGAGGCGGGCGCCCTCGTCCGCCAGGCGCTTGGCGATGGCCCAGGCGATCGAGCGCTTGTTCGCCACGCCCAGCACGAGGGCGGTCTTGCCGTCGAACCGTCCGGGGGACACCAAGGCGGTGGATCCTAGGCTAGTTTGTTGCCCTTGCGCCGCTCGATCGTTCTTCTCGCCCCGCTCGCGGCGCTCCTCTTCGCCTTGCCTGCCGCTGGCGCGCTCCAGCCGGTGCGACGCGCGACCACCGAGGCCGGCCCGACCCCGACCGTCCGCGCCGGGTCGCTCTACGTGCCGGTGGGGCACGGTCGCGGGCTGGCGCGCGTCGTCGTTCGGCT
>JACCTU010000138.1 GCA_013812235.1 Actinomycetota bacterium
GTGAACGCGAAGCTGAACGACATCGTCACGCGCGCGTTCAACGAGACGTGGGCCCTCCACGAGTCGAAGGGTGTCGCGATGCGCCTCGCCTCCTACGGGCTCGCAGTCCAACGGGTGGCTGAGGCGACCGTCACCCGCGGCATCTATCCCTAACGTCGTCCTCTTCCACGCCGAAGGCTGCCATCTCTGCGAGAAGGCGCGCGCCGTGCTGCGCGCAGAGCTCGGGGAGGCGTTCGAGGAGGTCGACATCAGCGGCGACGACGCACTCGAGGAGCGGTACCGCGAGTGGCTGCCGGTTGTCGAGATCGACGGCCAGCGGGCCTTCGTGTACTTCGTCGACCCGGCCGCGCTGCGGCGAAAGGTTGCACAGAGTCCGGGCTGACGGTTCCCTGACGGCCCGGAGCGACGCCGCTGGCATTATGGCCGCGGTGTCACAAAGTGGCTGATCGGCTGACCGTCGGCGTTGCGGCTCGCCTCTCTCGCTACCTGCAGGTGCTGACGCAGGCGAAGAAGATGGGCAAGGAGCGGATCTCCTCGCAGGAGATCTCCGACTACACGAACATCAACGCGACCCAGATCCGCCGCGACCTCTCGGCGTTCGGGAAGTTCGGCAAGCGAGGCGTCGGCTACAACATCGACTCGCTGCTGGGCGAGATCCGGAAGATCCTTCGCACGCAGGGGCAGCACAACATCGCGCTCGTCGGCGCCGGGCGCCTGGGCCAGGCGATCGTCAGCTCGCCGATCTTCGCCGAGCACGGGATCAACATCGCGGCGATCTTCGACGTCGACCCGGAGAAGGTCGGGCGGCCGATGGGAGCGATGAGCGTGAGCGATTTCTCGAAGCTCGCCGCGACCGTCCGCGAGAAGAACATCATCGTGGGCGTTCTCGCGGTGCCCGCGGACGGCGCGCAGCGCGTCGCGGACGACCTGGTCGGCGCGGGCGTCCGGATCATCTTCAACTACTCCGAGGCACACCTGGACGTCCCCGCTGATGTCCAGGTTCACACCTCGAACCCCGCGGTTGAGCTGCTGCACGCTCTCTACTTCCACCTGGCCTGAGGTGCGTTAGGCTGCCCCCTCATCTCTGCTGGGGGGCAGGGAAAACAGGCAAGAAGGGGGAGATATGCGCAGCAAGATCAAGAGCGCGGCGCTCGCATTCGCGACGCTGCTCGTGGCCGCGGTCTTTACCCCGGCGGCGCTCGCGGAGACGTACATCGTCCTTTACAAGGGCGGCGCGTCGACCGCGAAGGCCGGCGAGTGGATCGAGCGGTCGGGCGGGACGGTCGTCGCGAACTACGGCGAGATCGGCGTCGTTGTCGCGAAGTCGACCTCGCCGACATTCACGCAGGCCATGCAGGGCGGGACGGGCATCGAAAACGTCGCGCTGTCGCAGGCGGTCGCGAAGGTCGAGCAGCCGCTCGCGGTCGAGGGCGATCTCCCGAACGCGCCGGCGACGCCGGACAGCCTCGCGGCACTGCAGTGGGACATGCGGCAGATCCACGCGTTCGAGGCGCACGCGACCACCGGCGGGAGTCCCGCCGTCGTGACCGGAATCCTCGACACCGGCCTGGACAAGGATCATCCGGACCTCGTGCAGAACATCGACTTCTCGCGCAGCGTTTCGTGCGAGAGCGGGGTGCCTGTGAGCGCCCCGGCTGCGTGGGACGACCACAACGGGCACGGGACGCACACCGCCGGAACCATCGCCGCTGCAGACAACGGCTTCGGGATCACCGGCGTTGCACCGAACACGAAGATCGCCGCCGTCAAGTCGTCGAACGACGACGGGTACTTCTTCGTCGAGATGGTCGTCTGCGCGTTCATGCACTCCGCAAAGGTGCAGCTGGACGTGACGAACAACAGCTACTTCATGGACCCGTATCTCTACAACTGCCGGAATGACCGGGCGCAGCGAACCTTGTGGAAGGCGGCAAAGCGGGCGATCGACTACGCGCAGAAGCAGGGCGTGACGGTCGTGGCCGCCGAGGGCAACCAGAGCGACGACCTGTCGCACCCGCAGATCGACGACATCAGCCCTGACTTCCCGCCGGGTGAGGAAGTCTTGCGTGATGTCACGAACGCGTGCGTGGTCGTTCCCGTCGAGGTCGACGGCGTGATCGGCGTCACCGCGGTCGGCAACACGAAGCAGGTCGACGGCGACGACGACCCGAACGACTATCTGAAGTCGTACTACTCGTCGTACGGCGTCAGCACCGCGGACGTGACCGCTCCGGGCGGGGACTTCTTCTACGGTCGCGGGACCGATGGGCAGCCGTTCGGGCTCGTCCTGTCCACGTGGCCGTCCGAGAGCTTCTGTCGACGCTCGGTCAAGGAGGACCCGGCCGGGCCTGCGGTCGGCTTGACGACGTACTGCTACCTGCAGGGGACGTCGATGGCGTCGCCGCACGCGGCAGGGCTCGCGGCGCTGATCATCAGCCGCTACGGCGATCTCAAGAATCCGCAGAACGGGAAGATGCGGCCTGGGCAGGTCGAGGCGCTGATGCAGCAGACCGCCGACTCCCAGCCCTGCCCGACGGAGCTCCCGCTCCAGGGGGCGGCCGGCAGCTCGCGGGCGAACACTCCGTACGCCAACACGAGGCGCCCGAGCGGCGACCTCCAGGAGTGTCAGGGCGGCCCCGGCCACAACTCGTGGTACGGCAGTGGGCAGATCAACGCGCTGCGCGCCGTGCTCCACCAGACAGGCAACTAGGAAGCGCACGTCGGAGGGGCCGGGAGACCGGCCCCTCCGCTTTACTGGCGCTCGTGCGCATCCTCGTCTGGCACGGCTACCTGTTGAGCGGTACGGGGTCGAACATCTACACGCAGGCGCTTGTCCGCGAGTGGGCGCGCGCCGGTCACGACGTCACGGTGTTCTCCCAGGAGCCGCATCCCGAGCGGTTTGACCTCGCCGGCGCGACGGCGGTGCGCCCGCAGATCGGACCAGTGCTGCCCGTGTTCGTCCTCGACCGCTACGAGGGTCTCGAGGCCCGGCTGCTGCAGGAGCTGACGCAGGCGGAGCGCGACGCCTTCGTGGAGGCGAACGCTGCGGCGCTGCACGAGCACCTGCCTGCCGACCTCGTGTTCGCCAATCACGTGCTGCTCGGCGGTCCGGTGGGCGCGGCGACAGGCGAACGCTTCGCGGTCAAGGCGCACGGCTCCGAGCTCGAGTACTCGATGCGCGGCAACGACGAGCTGTCGGCGTGGGGGAGGGAGTCGCTGGAGCGCGCCGACGCCGTCTACGTCGGTTCGGCCCACATCCGGGAGGTACTCGAGGACGTCGTTGGCCACGTCGACCGGGTGCACGAGGTTCCGCCCGGGGTCGACGTGGACGAGTTCCGCCCCGAGGACCGCGACGTCGCGCTCGCCGCGCTGCTCGACGAGCTCCGCCGCGACCCGCCCAACCCCGGTGACGCCAACGAACGGGTTCCCGACGAAGGGAACGCCGAGCGCCTTGCTGAGTGGTTCG
>JACCTU010000157.1 GCA_013812235.1 Actinomycetota bacterium
GGGCGCCTGCCGCTCGACGAGCTACCTCCGGGCGAGGTCGACCTCGCTGAGGCACCTGAGCCGCTGGCCCGGTTGGCCGAGCGCCTGGGCGCGGAGAGTGCGCTGGTCGTGCCCGTCGTCGTCGGCAAGGAGGTCCAGGGCAGCGTCGAGCTGCTCCGGCTCGCGGGCGGCTTCGACGGGAGCGCGCGCACCGCCGCACGGCTCGTGGCGGCGCAGATCGGTCTCACTGCCCGTGCCTTCGGCCTCGACGAGCGAGAGGAAGGCATCCCGGAGGCTCCGCTTCGCGTCGCCGCGGACGCGCTCGCCGCCGGCTCGGACACGGCTCACAGCTCGACGCACGTCCTTCGCCTCGCCCTCGGGCTTTCCGGTGCCGAGCGGGTCGCGCTGTGGCGTCTCGCCCTCGACGGCAGCGCCGAGCTCGACGCCGCCGTCGGGACCGGTGGGTGGCGCCGGCGCGCGCCGACAGTCGGCGTCCTGCAGCTCGGGACGCGCTGGTCGGTCACGCAGCAGCTCGGCGAGCCGGCCTTCGGCCTCCTCGAGCTCGTCTTCCCGCCCGACCTGATTCCCAGCTCGGAACTCGTCGAGCAGCTGAGTCACTTCGCGACGCGTACAGCACACGTACTGGGGGCGAGTAGGCGCGCAGGGCGTGTGGAGGCAGAGCTGGTGCAGACGCGTGCGCTGCTGGCTGTCGTCGGGCAGGCGAACCAGAAGCTCTCGCTCGAGCACACGCTCGAGACGGCGACCGAGCAGCTCGGGGATCTCGTCGGGGAGGGGCGGCTTGCGGTCTACCTGCTCGAGAACGGTGGCCTCACGACCGCGGCGGCGAGGGGGCTCGTCGGTCCGCACCTCCGCGCGGCGGAGGCGTTGCTCGAGCTCGCACTTGGACCGTACCGCGCGCGCGGCGTCGTCACGATCGCGGACACGTCGAAGGAGCCCCGCCTCGCGGGCGTCGCCGACGCGCTCGCGGAGGCGGGGATCGAGGGCGCGATCGCGCTGCCGCTCGCCGTCGGGGACGACGTGATCGGGCTCCTTGCCGTCTACTCGGCCGGCCGCACCGAGCCGAGCGCCGGCGAGCTCGAGCTGCTTTCAGCGATCGCGTCTCGCTTCGCCGTCGCGGTTCAGAACGCCCGGCTGCACGAGGAGGCCACCCGTCTTGGAGCCGAGCTCGAGCAGTCGCTCGCGTCGGAGCGCGCAGCGGGCCGCCGCCTCGGCGCGCTGTACGAGATCTCGAACTCCTTCGCTCAGAGCCTCTCGCTCGACGCGACGCTCGAGGCCGTCGTCCGCACGGTCGTCCAGCTGCTCGAGATCGACGCCGCGGTGCTGCGCATGCCCGACCCTCGGCGCGAGCAGCTCCTCCCGCTTGCACTGCACGTGGCGGAGGACCGCCTGCTCGCGCCTGCGCGCTCGATGCTCTTCCGCCCGCAGGCGTTCGGCGGCGCCCGCATCCAACGCCTCTTCCGCAGCAGTGAGCCGATTGCTCTCGACGTCACGACGGCGCAGGAGCTCGGCGGGGCGCACGCCCTGCTCGTGCCGTTTCTCGAGAAGGGCTCGACCGCGGCGATCGTCCCCATCGCGACGCCCGCCGAGGTGCTCGGCACGCTGACCCTGCTCTCGGTGCGGCCCGACCACCCGGTCGACGAGGCGACGATCGAATCGGCCGTCGCCATCGCAGGGCAGGCCGCGCTCGCGATCGACAACGCCCGCCTCTACCAGCAGAAGAAGGACTTCTCCGACGCGATGCGGCGCTCGCTGCTGCCGCAGGTTCGCCCGGCGGTCGAGGGGCTCGACGTTCGCGCGGTGTACGCGGCCTCGGCGCACGTCGACGTCGGCGGCGACCTCTACGACTACATGGCGCTCGCGGACGGCAGGCTCGCCGTCGTGCTCGGCGACGTCACGGGGCACGGCATCGACGCGGCCGCCGACATGGCAATGGCGAAGTTCGTCTTTCGCTCGCTGGCGCGTGAGCATCCCGAGCCCGGCGACTTTCTCGCGGCTGCCAACGAGGTCGTCGTCGGCGAGATCGCCTCCGGGAAGTTCATCACGATGCTCTATCTGCTGATCGACGCGCGTACCGGTGCGGTGTCGGTCGCCTCGGCTGGACATCCACCGCCGCGGCTCGTGAGTGCGGATGGATCGGTCATCGGCATCGAGGCCCGCGGGCTCGCGCTCGGCGTCGATTCCGGGATCGAGTACGAGGAGACGCGTGCGGAGCTGGAGCCGGGCGGCTCGGTGGTGCTGTATACGGACGGCGTGATCGAAGCGAGGCGCGCCGCGGAGTTCTACGGCCAGGATCGACTCGACGCGCTGCTCGCGCGCCGCCACACGCGACCCGCGGTGGACATTGCCGGTTCTGTGATCCATTCGGCGCGGCAGTTCACGGGCGGCGAGCTCCTCGACGACTGCGCGGTCGTCGTGCTGAAGCGCGAAGCGTGAGCGCACCGCGAGCCCTCTACGCGCTCGTGTTCCTCGCGGGCGTCGGAACGCTGGCGACGGAGATCTGCGCCTCGCGCCTGCTCGCGCCGTACTACGGCTCCTCGACGATCGTTTGGGCGAACATCATCGGGCTGACGCTCGCGTCGCTCAGCCTCGGCTACTGGCTGGGCGGGCGGATCGCCGATCGCAACCCGTCGCAGCACGTGCTCGGGCGGCTCGTCCTCGCAGCGGCATTACTCGTCGCGGTGATCCCGTTCGTCTCGTCGCCGATCCTCGAGGTCGCGTCGAGCGGCCTCGACGAGGTGTCGGCCGGCGCGGTTATCGGCTCGTTCTTCGGGACGCTCCTACTGTTCGCGCCGCCGATCGTCCTGCTCGGGATGGTCGCGCCGTTCGCCATCCGCCTCGCGCTCGTCGAGGTCGCGTCCGCGGGGCAGGTGGCGGGGCGCCTGTACGCGCTCTCGACGGTCGGGAGCCTGCTCGGGACGTTCATGCCCGCCCTCGTCACGATCCCGCTGATCGGCACCCAGCGCACGCTGCTCGTCTCCGCCGCGCTGCTCGCGGCGGCCGCCTCGACGATGCTCGGTCGTCGCTGGCTCGTCGCGATCGCGGCGATCGCAGCGCTCGTGCTCGTCCCGCCGGGCGCGGTGAAGGCGACCGACGGCGACGTGCTGTACGAGGTCGAGTCGCCGTACCAGTTCGTGCAGGTCGTCGAGCGCAACGGCGCGCGACGTCTCTACCTGAACGAGGGCGTCGCAGTCCACTCGCTCTGGCGGCCGGACACGGTGCTGACGGGCGGGGTCTGGGACGCGTTCCTCGCGCTGCCTGTGCTGCTCGACCGGCCGGTGCGCCGGGTCGCGGTGCTCGGCAACGCGGGCGGCACGATCGCGCGCGCATACGGGGAGTTCTGGCCGACCGCGCGGATCGACGGCGTCGAGATCGACCCCGCGGTGAGCGAGGCGGGGCGCAAGTACCTCGGGCTCAGCGACAACCCGCGGCTGACCGTTCACGACGCCGACGCGCGCCCGTTCCTCCGACGCACCGACGCGAAGTACGACCTGATCGTCGTCGACGCGTACCACCAGCCCTACGTGCCGTTCTACCTCGCGACGCGCGAGTTTTTCAGGTTGGTTTACCGCCACCTCGCGCCCGGCGGGATCGTCGCGCTCAACGTCGCGACGGTTCCCGACGACCGGAGCCTCGAAGAAAACCTGGCGGGAACACTCGCGGCAGAGTTCGAGTCGGTGCAGGTCTGGCCGGTGCTGCGCTTCAATCACGTCGTGATCGGGTTCACCGAGCGAAACCGCAGGGGGCTGATGACGCACGACCCACGCATCGAGTCGCTCGTCACGCTGCTCGTCGACGGTGGGCTGTCGCCGCCGGTCGAGCCGCTCGCGCGCCCGTGGACCGACGACCGCGCGCCCGTCGAGTGGGTGACCGATCGGATGATCCTGACGTACGCGGCCGAGGGCGGCCGCCTCGACGAGGACCTCCTGCCGACCGCCCCGTGAGAATCTTGCGCGGCGACGGGCCGCCGATCCGGATCGGGCATCGCGGCGCCGCCGCTCTCGCGCCCGAGAACACGCTCGAGGCGCTGCGCGCGGGGATCGCGCGCGGCTGCGACTACGTCGAGTTCGATGTGCTCTCGACATCCGACGGTTGCCTGGTGCTCGCACACTCGGCGCACGAGCTACCCGAGGACGCCGCGAGTTTCGATGACGCGCTGACGCTGCTCGCGGCTGAGGGCGTCGGTGCGCACGTCGACCTCAAGCAGCGAGGACTGGAGGAGGGCGTGGGGGCAGCGTTGCGGAGCTACGACCTCCTCGAGCGTTCGCTCGTGAGCTCGCTCGACTGGGCGGCGCTCCGCGACCTGCGCCGGTACGAGCCGGCGCTGCGGGTCGGGCTCTCGTACCCCGAGGATCGGTACGGGCTCTCGGGCCGCCGGACGTTCGCGCCGCTGCTCGCCGGCGGCCTGGCCGCGATGAAGCGGACGCTTCCCCGCCTGATCGGCCGGTGGCTCCAGCGCGCCGCCGCGTCCGCCGCGGTCGTGCACCGCCAACTCGTCACGCCTTCGTTGATCCGCGCCTGCCACGACCGGGGCGCGGCGGTCTGGGTGTGGACCGTGAACGACCCCGCCGAAGCCGGACAGCTGGCGGAGTGGGGCGCCGACGCTATCATCAGCGACGACCCGCGAATTCTCGGGCCCAGCAAGCCGAGCACCAGATGAAACGCCTCTCGATCCTCGTCGTCGCACTCGCCGTTCTCGTCTGCGCGCCCGCGCGCGCGGCGGAGCCTGCGCCCGCAACGACGATCCCCGAGGGGGTCGTGATCGGCAACGTGCCGGTCGGCGGGCTGACGGCCGAGGCGGCGGCCGAGTACGTGCGGACACAGTTCGCTCTTCCGCTCGTCGTCGGGTACGGCACGTACGTCCTGGAGGCGCCGACCGAGTCGCTCGCCGCGCCCGCGATCACGAAGGCCGTGCAGCAGGCGCTCGTCTCTGCACCGAACACGGTCGTTCCGCTGACGGTGACCGTGCGCAAGCCGGCGCTGCGCGCGTACGTCGCGGAGATCAGCGCGCGCTTCGCGCGCAAGCCCGTCGATGCGCGTCTTTTTCTGCGCAAGCTGAAGCCGTGGATCTCGCCGGAGAAGGTCGGCCGCGAGATCGACCGTGCGGCTGCGGAGTCCGCGCTCGCCGCTGCACTCGTCGCGGGAACCCGTAGCCCGGTCGTCCTGAAGCCGAAGCTCGTGAAGGCGAAGCTGACCCGCAAGAGCTTCGGCCCGGTGGTCGTGATCAAGCGCGGCGCCAACTCGCTCTCGCTCTACAACGGGATGAGGTTCGTGAAGTCGTTCGGCGTCGCGACGGGGCAGCGGCAGTACCCGACACCGCTCGGGCGCTTCCGCGTCCTCGTCAAGTGGAAGAACCCCTGGTGGTATCCGCCCAACTCGGCGTGGGCGAAGGACCTGGAGCCGGTGCCGCCCGGCCCGGGCAATCCGCTCGGGACTCGCTGGATGGGGATCTCGAGCCCGGGTGTCGGCATCCACGGGACGCCCGAGCCCGGCTCGATCGGCTACTCGGTCTCGCACGGCTGCATTCGCATGCGGATCCCCGACGCCGAGTGGTTGTTCAACCGGATCACGGTCGGGACGACGGTCTTCATCGTCTCCGCGTGACCGCGTGACCCGCGATCTCAAGGTCGCAGGGCAGCTGGGCGCGCTCGCGCTCGTCCTGGGGCTCCTCGGCTTGCTCGTCTGGAAGATCGCGTCGGACGACGCACCGGTCGCGAGTGTCGGCAACCCCGTGCCGCGCTTCGATCTGCCGACGCTCTCGGGCGACGGGCGGGTCGTAGTCGCGGACCACGTCGGCGAGCCGATGGTGATCAACTTCTGGGCCACGTGGTGCGTTCCGTGCCGCACCGAGGCACCGCTCCTCGAGCGAGCAGCGAAGCGCTACCGCGACCGTGTCGTCTTCATCGGCGTCGACGTGCGGGACTTCAACGGCGACGCAAAGAAGTTCGTCGCCGACTACGGGATCACGTACCTGATCGCGTACGACGGTCCCGGGAAACTCTGGGAGCCGTGGGGGATCACCGGCCTGCCGGAGACGTTCTTCGTCGACCGGGGCGGGACGATCGTTGCACACAAGATCGGTGAGATCAGCGACGAGGCCGAGCTCGACGAGGCGATCCGGAAGACGTTGTCATGAGGACGCTCTTGGCGCTCGTGCTGGCGCTGTCCGTCGTTCCCTCCGCGCTCGCGAGCGAGCAGCGCCCGACGCAGGCCGAGCTCGAGGGCGAGCTCGTCTGCCCCACCTGCAAAACGACCCTTGACCAGTCGAATGCGCCGATCGCAACGCGCATGAAGCAGTTCGTCCGCAGCCGGATCGCCGCGGGAGACACAAAGAGTGAGATCAAGGAGCAGCTCGTCGCGCAGTTCGGCAAAGGCGTGCTCGCTGCGCCGGAGCAGAAGGGGTTCGACCTGATCGCGTGGGTCCTGCCGATCGTCGGACTCCTGGCGGGCGCTGGGGTGCTCACAATGCTCGCGTGGCGTTGGACGAGGCGCCCCGAGGACGATCTCCCCCTCCTCGAATGACCGGCCAGATCGTGGCGGCGTTCCTCGCAGGGCTCGTCTCCGTCGCAGCGCCGTGCGTTCTCCCGCTCGTGCCTGGCTACATCTCGATCGTCGCGGGCCGCTCGCCGACGCCGCGCCGTGTTCTTACGGGAAGCGTCTCGTTCGTGCTCGGCTTCACGGTCGTCTTCGTCGTGCTCGGCTCGGCTGCGGCTGCGCTCGGCTCGGTGTTGCCGCCGGACCGGCGAATCGAGCTCGCCGGCTTCCTGCTCGTCGTGTTCGGCCTCGCGTTCGCAGGGCTGCTGCCCTGGCCGGAGCGGATGCTCATGCCCGGTCTCGTCGTGCGCGCGCGGGACGGCTCGAACGCGCTGCTCGGCGCGGCCTTCGCCGTCTGCGCCGCTCCATGTGTCGGTGCGTTGCTCGGCTCCGTGCTCGTGCTCGCAAGCGCCGGCGGCACCGTCACGAAGGGGGTCGTGCTCCTGACCGCGTACTCGCTCGGGCTTGCGGGCGCGTTCCTGCTCGTCGGCGTCGCGTTCGCGCGTGCCATGACCGGCTTCCGCCTGCTGCGCGACAACTGGGTGAAGCTACGCATCGTCAGCGGCTTCGTGCTCGTCGTGCTCGGTCTGCTCCTCTTCTTCCACCGGGAGTGGTGGCTCTACGTCGGCCTGCGCCGCGTCCTGGACGCGTTCGGCCTCGCCGACGTTTAAGAGACCGTCTCGAAACGAGGAGCTGTGCCGCCGGGCCGCGCTGGGCGGCGCGATGCGGCGTCCTCAGTCGCGCTCGTATCACTGCGGATACGAGCGCTCCCTGCGTCCTTGCCTCGCACCACCCATCGCACCCCGGCAACGAGTCCTCATTCCGAAACGATCTCTAGCTCCGGCATCGCGCCCGGTCGGGCTCGCGCGACCTGGGCGAGGAGCGAAGCGACGTCGACGCCGCGATGGCGCGGCGCGTAGGCCGCGAGTCGGCGAGCGGCTTTCTCGAGCTGCCGGCTGCAGCCCGTGTCGTTGCCCCGCCCGTCCTGGTACCAGGCGACGACGACGTGCACGAGCCCCTGGAAGAAGTCGCGCTCGTCCAGGGGTGCGGCGCGCCAGGCGTCCTCGAACGCCTCGTGCGCCTCGAAGTACCGCCCGGCGCGCGCGAGCTTGAGGCCGTCGGCAAGCGACTTCTCGATCATCGAGCGGCAGTGTTACCGTGTTGGTCGTGGCGACGATCCTGCTGTGTGGGGTCGACCTCTTCTTCCGGGGCAAACTCGACGCGCTGCTCCCCGGTCACCACCTGATCACGACCGAGAACGTCGATGCGCCGGACGTTGTGATCGCGGACATCGCCCGGATCGATCCGACCGAAGTCGCCGACGCCTGGCCGGACGTTCCGATCATCGGGTTCACGAACCACAACGACACCGGGGGCCTCAGGGCCGCCAACGCGGCCGGGTTCGACCAAGTCCTGGCGAAGTCTGCGCTCCTCGAGCGGATCGGCGGGATCGTCGACGAGCTCGTGGGCGAGCCTGGCTAGAGTCTAGCCCGTGACGTACATCATCGCCGAGCCCTGCATCGACATCAAAGACCGCTCGTGCGTGGACGTCTGCCCGGTCGACTGCATCCACGAGGCCGAGCGGATCCTCGTGATCGACCCGGAGGAGTGCATCGACTGCGGTGCATGCGAGCCCGAGTGCCCCGTCGAGGCGATCTTTCCCGAGGACGCGCTCCCGGACAAGTGGGAGCCGTTCATCAAGATCAACTACGCCTACGGCGAGGGGTTCGACGTGGTGAATCAGCTCACGCAGAAGTACGCCGACGACAACGACGTCCAGAACCCGCCGCTCACCTAGCGATTAGAGAGCGCTCGCTCCGGGAATCCCGACCCCGAACCGAACGAAAGGGGTCGAGATGCCTCAGCAGGCGTGGAGCAAGAAGCGCGAGCGGCAGTACAAACACATCAAGGAAAGAGTCAAGGAGCGCGGCGCGTCCGAGGACAAGGCCGAGGAGATCGCTGCGCGGACCGTGAACAAGGAGCGGGCCCGCACGGGCGAGGCGAAGTCGTCGTCGCGCCTCTCGCGCACGGACATCTCCTCCAGCCGCCGCGGCGGGCTGCGCTCGGGGACGAGTCGTCCGAAGGGCCGCACGAAGGAGCAGCTCTACAACGAGGCCAAGCGGATGGGCATCGAAGGACGCTCGAGGATGACCAAGCAGCAACTGCAGCGGGCGGTCGACCGTCGCAAATAGTGGCTCGACGCAGGGCGTCGCCGCATCGCTACGCTAACTCGCGGTGACGGCTCGGACCATCGACCACGTCGCGCTGTGGGTAGCCGACCGTGACGCGATCGCCGAACGGCTGATCGCCGATCTCGGCATGCACACGATCGAGCGCACCGACCGCTTCACGCTCCTCGGTGCGGACGCGCGGCGTTTCAAGTTCACCCTCTTCGAGGAGGAAGGGCCGCGCGTGCAGGGTGCGCTCAAGCACGTGACGTTGCGCGTGAACGAGGGCGAACAGACCTCGCACGACGTCGGCGAGGGGCTGACGGTAAACGTCGTACCGGCGAAGACCGAGGTCGACTACGACCTGGATCACGTGGCGCTCTTCTCCGCCGATCCTGAGGTGACCGCGCATGAGTACCTCTCGCTCGGCTTCAACGAGGCCGAGTTGCGCGACGGTGTGCCGCGCGTCGAACTCGGCGGCGCGTACCTCGAGTTCCACCCAGGCGATCCGAGCGCGCCCGAGCGGCCGCTCCTGAACCATCTCGCGGTGCTCGTCGACCGCGCGGACGACGCGAAGGCGCTGCCGGCCGAGGTCGCCGACGTCGTCGACGCGCCGAACACGTACGCCGTGTTCGTCTGGGGGCCGGAGCGCGTGAAGATCGAGTACGTCGAGCACAAGCCGACGTTCTCTTTGGTTTAAGTGCCTCTCCAGGGAATGAACACCTACTTCTGGCTCGCGAGCACGCGGCGCGCTGCCGCGCCTCAGTCGCGCTCATGCCTTCTGGCATGAGCGCTCCATGCGTCCTTGCATCGCTTGGTGCTCGCGACCCAGAAGCTGGCCACCATTTCCTGAAGAGGCACTAGTTGACGGCGATCGCCGGCGCGGGGATGGCCGGCCTCGTGGCCGCAGCGCGTGCCCGGCAACTCCGAGCTGACGTGACGGTGTACGAGAAGGGCGATCGCGTCGGCGGCTCGATGCTTCTGTCGAGCGGCGTCGTCTGGCGGCACCTGCGATTCGAGGACTTCCGGGTCGACTGCTCGCGCGGCGACGAACGCTTGCAGCGGTTGATCTGGGAGCGGCTCGACGAGTCGCTCGCCTGGCTCGAGTCGACGACCGGCGTGCGGCCGCTCCTGGACGACACCGAGAATCCGCGCACGACCGGTCGCCGCTACGACCCGGGCGAGCTCTCCGCCGCTCTGTCGCGCGAGGCGGGTGAGGTTCAGCTCGGGCAGCCGTTTCCGTTCGCGGAGCGGCTCGTCCTGGCCACGGGCGGCTTCCCGGTCCGCGTCGCATGTAAGCACGGGCTGCTCGTCCGCTCGAACCCGTGGAGCGAGGGTGACGGGCTCGACCACGCACGGGGCCTCGGCGCGACGACTGCCGGCGACCTGGACGAGCTGTACGCGCGCGCCATGCCGGCGCCGCCGGCGCGGATCGGCGAGTCCGACTACGTCCACCTCTCACAGCTGTACGGCGGGCGCGCGCGCGTCACGAACGAGCGCGGCGAGGAGTTCTTCCAGCAGCCCCCCGCATGGCACGAGAACGACCTGGCGCAGGCGATCGCGCGCCAGCCCGGGGGCACGGCGTGGTTCGAGCTCGACGATCCGAGCCACCCGAAGGTGCAGGCAGCGCGTGAGGCGGGAGGTGAGGTTCGCGACGAAAACGGGCGCGTGCGCGTGCACGTCGCGGCCGGCGTCACCCACACGCTGGGCGGGCTTCGCGTCGACGAACGCGCCCGGGTGCTCCGCGAGGACGGCACCCCGATCGGCGGCCTGGTGGCGGCGGGCGTGGACGTCGGCGGGATCGCGAGCGGCGGCTACGCGAGCGGACTGGCGCAGGCGCTCGTCCTCGGCCTCGTCGCCGCGGAGACGCTTGCCAGCGACGGCTCGATGTGAATCGCTGCGACAGCGGCCGCGAAGCGGCCGCCTTCAGGGGTCTTGGCGCGTTGCGGATCCGCGCGAGCGGATTCGCGACTTGCGCAACGAACTAGCCCTGCGCGAACGCGCAGACGCGGTCGTCGCCGGGGAGCGGCGAGACACCAAGTTTCGTGATCTCGAGCTGCTTCTCGTCGAGCTCGACGCGGTCGCCGGGTTTCGGCGGCTCGCCCTCTCGCTCGCGCAGCTGGTACCCCGTCGGCGTCCAGACGAAGAGCAGGTAACTCACGGCGCGGAAATCCTACTGCGCGACGTACGGGGGAAGCGTCACCCGCACCGTCGTGCCGCTGTCGTCATCGCGCTGGTCGACCTCGAAAGTCGCGTTCAGCGTGCGTGCGCGCTCTGCCAGCTCGTCGAACGTCGCCCGCCGCCGCTCGCCGGGCGCGTCGTCGATGACTTCCGCCTGCAGCCCCCCGTCCGGCCGGCCCGTGGCGACGATCGACATGCGGGTCGGCGGCCCGCGCCGGATCGACCCGGAGGTCGCCTCGCGGATGATCTGGTAGAGGGCGGCCTGCGCCTTCTCGCCGAGCGTCTCGGCCGCGTCGACCTCGACGTCGATCTGGATCTTGTGCTCGAGCCCGAGCTGCTCGGCGAGACCTTTGACCGCGGGGCCGAACCCCTGGTCGCGCAGGACGACCGGCTCGAGGTTGAACGAGAGGTCGCGGAGCGCGCGGATCGTCTGCCGGTGCTGGCGAAGCGCCTTCTCCATCACCGGCAACGCGTCCGGTGCGACCGACTCGCTGACCGAGTCAAGCATCAGCGCGAGCCCCGACATCGACTGCACGGGCCCGTCGTGGAGGAAGAGCGCGAGGCGGCGCCGCTCCTCCTGCTCGGCCGTGACGATCTGCTCGGAGAGCCGGGCGCGCTCGGCTTCGCGGATCTTCGCTTCCTCGAGCAGCCGCGCGTTCTCGCTTTCGCGTGCGGCGAAGTCGGCGAGCACCGCGGCGCGCGCGATGTCGGCGCGCGCGAACGGCCGCACGCGCACGAGGTGGAGCGACCCGACGTGCTCGTCCCGCACGCGGAGTGGAACGAGGATCCCCTGGTAGCCGTTCGGCGAGGCGGCCGGCCGCTCGTCGGGTTCGAGGAGTTGGGCGCGCGCGTCGAAGAGGCGCTCCGCCTCGACTCTCGCGTGTTCGAGCACCGGCCTCGGCCCGCCGCCCGCGGCGATCTGGTGCATCGACTCGATCAGTGCCTCGAGGAACGTCGCCTGCCCCGCGAGCTCTTCCTCGATCTCGCGGTGACGGTCTCGCTGGGCGAGGAAGAGGTACACCGCGACGAGGCCCGCCGCGGCGACCGCCGCCAGCAAAACCAATCCACCGAGCGTCGAGGCGTCGCTGCTCGTGTAGAGGATCGCCGCAACGGCCGCGAGCGCGGCCGCGCCGACGAGGACGGCGGTCCTAATCGATGATCGCGTCACGAAGCGCGATCGCCACGGCGTGCGTGCGCGTGTCCGCCTCGAGCTTGGCGAGGATGTGCCGCACGTGGCTCTTGACGGTCTCCTGGCTGATGAAGAGCTTCGCGGCGACGTCGGCGTTCGACATTCCGTCCGCGAGCAGTTGGAGGATCTCCCGCTCGCGGCCGGTGAGCATGTCGTCCTTCTCCTTGCCGGAGAGGAACGCGGGCATCAGCGCCGGATCGACGTAGCCGTCCCCGGCCGCGACCTTCTCGATCGCGCGAAGCAGCGTCGCGTGCGGGGCCTCCTTGAGGATGTAACCCTTCGCGCCCGAGTCAAGCCCGCGACCGAGCAGCGAGCGCTCGCTGTACGCGGTGAAGATCAGCACCGCCGTCTCGGGGAGCTTCTCCGACAGGATCTTCGTCGCCTGCAGCCCGTCCATCCCAGGCATCCGCACGTCCATGATCACGACGTCCGGGCGTCGGCGCTCCGCGAGTGCGACCGCGCTCGCCCCGTCCGAGGCCTCCCCGATCACCCGGATGTGCGGGGCGCGGGAAAGCGAGAGCCGCAGGCCTTCGCGGACGACTTCGTGGTCGTCGACGATCAGGCACGTGATCTCGCGCTCGGACGAGGAATTCGGGGTTGCAGAGGCTTCCACGGGGGCCTGGGGATTGTAGGGGGCTTGTTCCGCCCCGACTAGACCGCGAGCGACAGTTGCTCGGGTTGAGGCTCCCGCCGGATCGGCCTGGCGCGCCGGTCGGCGATCTCGAAGCGGCGCGCGAGATCCGCGACCTGAGCGCGTACGGGCTTCGTCTGCTCGGCCGGAAGGTAGGCCCTCCGAGAATAGAGCTCCTCGTACAGCGGCACGAGCTCGGGCCAGTCCTCGGCGAGGTGCTCCATGAAGTGCTCGCGCGTGCCGGGCCGCAGGAAGAGCAGGTTGGCCCAGACCCCCGTCGCCCCCGCCTCGCGGGCCGCCTGGACGACCTCCGCGAGCTGCTCGGGGCGGTCCGAGACGCCCGGCAGGATCGGGGCCATCCCGACGCCCGCCTTGATCCCGGCGTCCACGAGCTGCTTCAGCGCTCGCAGCCGTTGCCGAGGGTGTGCGGTCGAGGGCTCGGTCTTTCGCCAGACGTCCTCGTCGAGCGTCGGGATCGAGAACGTGACGCTGACCGACGCGTGACGCGCGGCCTCCGTGAGCACGTCGAGGTCGCGGACGATCATCGGTCCGCGCGTGATGATCGTCAGCGGGTTCGCGGCCTCACCCAGCGCCTGGATGCAGGCGCGGGTGAGTTGGTACCTGCCTTCGGCCGGCTGATAGGGGTCGGTCGCCGCCCCGATCGCGACCAGTTCGCGTTCCCACGAAGACCGCGCCAACTGCATGCGCAGCACGTCGGCGACATTGACCTTGACCCTGATCGAGGTGCCGTAGCGGTTGTCGAAGGGCCGGTCCGCGCGGTGCTCGAAAGCGCGGACGTAGCAGAACGTGCAGCGGTGGACGCAGCCCATATACGGGTTCAGCGACCACTTGAACGACATGCCGCGCACGCGATTGAGCGCCACCTTGCACGGCTCCTCGCGATACTCGACCCCCACATGGCGAGTATAGAACACATGTTCGATGGCCTCGCGCGGCTGACCCTGCCGCTGCCGATGCGGCCCAGTCACGTGCACTGCTACCTGCTCGAGAGCGCTGACGGCTGGACGCTGGTCGACACAGGTCTCTCCTTACCCGGGTCGGACGAGGTGTTCGCTCAGGTCGCCCGAGAGCTCACGGTCTCGCGGATCGTGATCACGCACTTCCATCCCGACCA
>JACCTU010000169.1 GCA_013812235.1 Actinomycetota bacterium
GCCCTCGCCCGCGGGCACGACGTTCGCGCCGAGGTGGCAGAGCGCGGCGAGCCCGTCGTCGCCGGGGGCGGCGACGAATCGCCCCAGCCCGCGCCGCGCGACGTCCTCGAGGAAGACGCGCTCGACCGGCTCGCGTGCGCAGAACGCGAGGATCTGCTCGAGCCGCGGTTCGAGGAGCTCTCCCACCGATGAGACGATAGGTTCTCGCCCGATGCCGATCCACGTCCGCGCCGAGCCAGGCGACTACGCGGAGGCCTGCCTCCTCCCCGGAGACCCGCTCCGCGCCAAGTACATCGCCGAGACGTACTTCGACGACCCCGTGCTCCGAAACGAGGAGCGGGCGATGTACGGCTATACGGGCGAGTTCGAAGGCAAGCCGGTCTCGGTCCAGGCGACCGGCATGGGTTGCCCGTCGGCGGCGATCGTGATCGAGGAGCTCGTCCAGCTCGGGGTCAAGCGCTTGCTGCGCGTCGGGACCTGCGGAGGCCTGCAGCCCGACCTGAAGCTGGGCGACCTGATCGTCGCGGTGTCGGCGATCCCGGCTGACCAGACGGCGGTCCACCTCGTCAACGAGCCGCACGTCCCGACCGCCGACTGGGGCCTCGTCCACGGCGCCGTCCACTCCGCGAAGGAGATGGGCAAGGAGGTGCGCGTCGGCCCGATCGTCTCGAGCGATCTCTTCTACAACCCCGACGGCGGGCAGTATCAGCGCTGGTCGGAGCGCGGCGTGCTCGCGGTCGAGATGGAGGCCGCGGTGCTCTTCACCCTCGGCGCGCTCCGGAAGGTGCAGGCGGGCTGCCTGCTGACGGTGAGCGACGTCGTGGTCGAGGGCGAGTTCGTGCGCATCACCGACGAGGAGATGCGAAACGCGGTCGACCAGATGACGCAGCTCGCTCTGCGAACTGCGACCGGCCATCAGTAAGACGGTCTTCCTCGTCAACCCGGCGTCGGCCAACGGCTCGACGGGCAAGCGCTGGCCCCAGCTCGCGCATGTCGCCGCAGGACAGGGGCTGGTCGGCGACGTGCTCTTCTCGGAGAGCCCGGGGCATCTGACCAAGCTCGCGGGACAGGCGGTGGACGACGGCGCAGAGCTGCTCGTGATCGTCGGCGGCGACGGGGCGTTCCACGAGGTCGTGAACGGCATCGTCGGCCGCAACGTCGAGGTCGCGTTGATGATGCGCGGCACGGGGATGGACTTCCCGCGCACGTACGGCATCCCGACGAAGCCGGAGGAGGCCGCCCGTGTGGCTGCGAACGGCGCACCGCGCGAGATCGACATCGGCAAGGTCACGTTCCGCTCATGGGCCGGCGTCGAGGAGACGGAGTACTTCGCGAACATCGGGAGCGCGGGCATGAGCGCCGCGGTCGCGCGGCGGGCGAACGCGAAGTCGAAGGCGATGGGAGGCAGGGCGAGCTTCTTCGTCGCGCTCGTGGAGGTCTTCTTCGGCTGGCGCAATGTCCAGATGCGGGTCCGAGTCGACGGTGAGGAGCGACGCGGCCTGTTCAACAACACCGTCGTCGCGAACGGGCAGTACCACGGCGGCGGCATGTGGCTCGCGCCCGAGGCGCAGCCGGACGACGGGCTCTTCGACGTGCTCGTCTTCGGCGACCTGACGAAGACGGACTTCGTGCGCAACGTCGGGAAGCTCTACAAGGGGACCCACCTCTCGCACCCGAAGATCGAGCAGCTGCGCGGCGCACGAGTCGAGATCGACGCCGACGGGCTGCTCCCCATCGAGCTCGACGGGGAGCAGCCCGGAACCACGCCCGCGCGCTTCGAGATCGTGCCGCGCGCTCTGCGCGTGCGCGTTCCGGCTTAGGATTTCTTGCGACTCGCGGTCTTGCGCGAGGACGAGGTCTTACGCGCCGTCGCGGTCTTCCGCGAGCCGGAGTCGGGGGACTTCGAGAGGCGCTCGACCTTGCGTTCGAGCTCCCCGACCCGCTTCTCGAGCGCCTCCATCCCACGCACTTTGCTGGCGAGCGCGTCGACCTGGTCCTTCAGGTTCGTCATCGCGCCGGTGACGCGGTCCACCCCCGGTGAGGAGGCGAGCCGACTCAGCGCCTCCTCCCCCGCATCCGCCAGTCTCGCCAGCACATCCTTCTGTTTGCGCTTCGCCATCGATGCTCCTTTGTGTTCGGTTTTTGCTCCCGTACCCTGTCACACGTGCGCTCACGCACCCTGATCGCCGCGTGCCTCGCCGCCGGCCTTGCAGCGCTCGCCGCGGGTGCCGCGCCGCCCCCGGCGACGACGCTCGGGGGCACGATCGTCGACCTGAACCGGGACGGGCGCCTGGACCCCGCAGCCGGCGAGCAGCGGCTCGTGCGCACCCAGCTCGGCGCGGCGCAGGCCGGGAGGGAGTCACGTCGCCGCCTCCTCCTCTCCTTCGTCCAGCTGACGGACTTCCAGCTCGTCGACGAGGAGTCACCCGCGCGAGTCGAGCTGGTCGACCGGTACGGCGGCTCGCTCGACGCGGGCTACCGGCCGCAGGAAGGGCTGCTCCCGTTCGTGATGGAGGAGTCGGCGCAGCAGGTGCGGCGGCTACGGAGTCCGATCGACGGCAGCAGGCCGACGCTCGCGATCGCCACCGGCGACAACGTCGACAACACGCAGCTCAACGAGACGCGCTGGTACATCGACCTCCTCGACGGCGGCGTCGTGGTCAACCCGAACTCCGGCAACGATCCCAAGTTGTGCAGAGTCCCCGCGCGCCGCAAACCCTACGAGGGCGTGCAGGGTGAAGGCATCTACTACGACCCGGACAAGAGCGGCCGGGGCACAGACGGTCCCGGCTATGCGCCGAACGCAGCGGCGAACCGGCGTGCGATCGGGCGCTCGAACGTCGTCCGCGACTACCCCGGCCTGTACGAGCTGATGAACCGGCCGTTCCGGGCGACGGGGCTCGGGCTGCCGTGGTACTCGGTCTTCGGGAACCACGACGGGCTCGTGCAGGGCAACGTCCCGAACAACGACCTGTTCGCGCGCGCCGCGGTCGGCTGCGTGAAGCCGACGAAGCTCTCCGAGCGCGGCCTCGCGGAGGTCCGCGGGCTCGTCGCCGGGGGGCTGACGCTCGAGGAGCGGTCGCGGCTCGTCCAGATCCTCTCGCGTGACCTCGTGGAGGTCGTCTTCGGGCCGCAGATCACCCGCGGGCGGTGGAAAGGCGTCCGGCTCGACGTGCGACGCAAGTTGCTCTCCCGGGCGGAGTACCTGCAGGAGCACGTGAGCACGCGCGGGCTCCCGGTGGGTCACGGCTTCGGCGTCGCGGATGCGCCGCGCGGCATCGGGTACTACGCGTTCACTCCCAAGCCGGGCCTCCGGTTCCTCGTCGTCGACACCGTCGCGGACAGCGGCGATCAGGGGAACGTCGACCGGACACAGTTCCTGTGGCTCGACGCGGAGCTCACCGCGGCGGAAGCCCGGCGCGAGGTGGTCGTCGCGTTCGCGCACCACCCGATCGCCAGCATGACGAACGCCGCGCCCGACGTGCACCTGGGCAGCGGCTCGTGCACTGCCGCGCCCGAGCCCGTCGAGTGCCTGTTCCTCCGGCATCGCGGCGTCGTCGCGTTCGTGACCGGCCACCAGCACCGCAACCGGATCGCCCAGCACGCGCGCGCGGGAGGCGGCGGCTTCTGGGAGATCGTCACCGCCTCGCACACCGACTGGCCGCAGCAGTCGCGCCTGCTCGACCTGGTCGACAACGCCGACGGCACGCTCTCGATCCTCGGGACGATCTTCGACCAGGGCGCGCCTGCGCGGCCGGGCCCACGGCCGGCGCGACGAGGCCCCCGGCTGAGCGCGCGCGAGGTCGAGTGGCTCGCGTCGGTCGCGCGCGAGCTGTCCTACAACGATCCGCAGGCGGAGAACGGGCGCGACGGACTCGCCGACCGGCGGGGAACACCGGCCGACCGGAACGTCGAGCTCGTCATTCCCAGGCCCTACTGAGCACCTTTCACTCCTGAATCACGACGGGCGTGCCCGACAGGGTCTCGTCGAAGATCCGCCGCACGACCTCGTTGCGGACCCGCACGCACCCGTTCGAGACCGCCTGGCCGATCAGGTCCGGCCGGTTCGTCCCGTGGATCGCGATCGGACCTCCCTGCGCCCAGCCGGTCAGCACCTCCGAGTAGGCGGCGATCCCGACCGCCGAGGGCCCGAACGGGCCGCTCGGG
>JACCTU010000171.1 GCA_013812235.1 Actinomycetota bacterium
CGCGGACCCGTCGCGCACCGCGGCTTCCGCCCGCCTGCGCCCCTCCTCCTCGTCGATCCCGAGGTCGGAGAGGGCGAGCAGATGTGCGGACGCCGTGAGCACCAGCTCTGTGAAGTCGTCGGGCCCCTCCCCCACGAGCGTCGCGCGCGCCTCGCGGATCTCGAGCGCGTTCCCGACCGCGCGCCCGAGCGGTTGATCCATGTCCGTCAAGAGACAGATCACGCGCCGGCCTGCACGTTCGCCGAGCTCGCGCATCGTCTCCGCGAGCGTCCGCGCCTGCTCGATCGTCTTCATGAACGCGCCGTCGCCGACCTTAACGTCGAGCGCGATCGCGTCGGCTCCTGAGGCGATCTTCTTCGACATGATGCTCGCCGCGATCAGCTGGACGTTGTCGACGGTCGCAGTGACGTCCCGCAGCGAATAGAGCCGTTTGTCGGCGGGAACGAGGTCGACGGTTTGACCGATGATCGCCAGGCCTACGTCCTTGACCTGCGCGATGAACTCGTCCTCCGACAGCTCGACGCGGAAGCCCGGGATCGCCTCGAGCTTGTCGAGCGTGCCTCCGGTGTGCCCGAGCCCGCGCCCGCTCATCTTCCCGAACGGGACGCCGCAGGCGGCAACGATCGGCCCGACGGCGATCGTCGTCTTGTCCCCAACGCCCCCTGTCGAGTGCTTGTCGACGACCGTGCGCCCGAGCGCGCCGTGCAGGTCGAGCGTGTCGCCGCTTCGAACCATCGCATCGGTGAGCGCGAACGTCTCCGCCGGCGTGAGCCCACGGAAGAACACCGCCATGCAGAAGGCGGCCATCTGGTAGTCGGGAACCTCGTCGCGCGCATATCCGAGCACGAGCTCGGCGAGCTCGGCGGCGCTGAGCTCGCCGCCGTCGCGCTTGCGCTGGATCAGCTCGGCGGGACGGATCACGTCTCGCGCGCGGGGCTCACGTGTCGTAGATCGAGCGGCCCGGACTCCCCCGCCCCGGCGACTTCCCGCCGAGCCACGCGTTCACGGTCGCGCCGACGTCGGCGAACTCGCCCTCCTCGTGCACGTACCCGTTCGCGTTCCGCCCCTCGGCGTACGCGAGGAGCAGCGCGTGCTCGCGTGTGTGGTCGGTGCTGGGGGTCGTCGGGTCGCAGCCGTGGTCCGACGTGAGCACGAGCAGGTCGCCCGGGCGTAGCGCGTCGAGAATGTCCGTCAGCCGCCGGTCGAAGTCCTGCAGGCAGCGGTGGAAGTTGACCGGGTCGTTGCGGTGGCCCCACAACATGTCCGTCTCGACGAGGTTGACGAATACGAGCGTGCCGTCAGCCGACTCGCTCAGCAGTCGAATCGTCTCGGAGATGCCTTCGACGTTCGACTTCGTCGGATGCGACTCGTCGATCCCGACGCCCGCAAAGATGTCGTGGATCTTGCCCACGCCGTGCACCTTGACGCCTGCGTCCTGCAGCAGCGTCAGGTAGTTCGGCGTTCGCGGCGCGACGGAGAAGTCGTGCCGGTTCGGGGTGCGGGTGTAGTTCCCCGGCTCGCCCGTGAACGGTCGCGCGATCACGCGGCCCACCTGGTGCTTTCCCGTCAGAAGCTCGCGCGCCGCCCGGCACGCCTCGTAGAGCTCGTCGAGCGGGATCGTCTCCTCGTGCGCTGCGATCTGGAAGACGGAATCGGCGGACGTGTAGACGATCCACTTGCCCGTCCGCTGGTGCTCCTCGCCGAGCTCCTGGATGATCTCGGTCCCGGAGGCCGCCTTGTTGCCGAGCACGCCGTGCCCCGTCTTGTGCATGAACGGGTCGATCACGTCGTGCGGGAAGCCGTGCGGGTACGTCGGGAACGGTTGGGCGGTGACGATCCCCATCAGCTCCCAGTGCCCGGTCGTCGTGTCCTTCCCTTTCGAGCGCTCCACGAGGCGGCCGGCGATCGCCGGTGCGCCGGCCTGGGGCGGGCAGCCCTCGAGCGGCTCGACGTTCCCGAGCCCCAGCGCCTCCAGGCTGGGCAGATCGAGCCCCCCGACCGCCCGAGAGACGTTGCCGAGCGTGTCGGCGATCGGGTCGTCTTTGCCGTACTCGGCAGCGTCGGGAAGGGCGCCGGCCCCGACCGCATCCAGCACGATGACGCACGCGCGGGGCATCGGGCTATTCTAGGCCGCGTATGGACACGGCTTTCGGACTTCTCGGGATCGCCCTCTTCGCAGCCTGCGTGATCGGGCTCGCGGCCGCGGTGACGTGGGTGGTCGTCAAGGTCTCGCCCGCCGAGAAGCCGGACAAGCCCGCCTCGCCCGACGCAGCCTAGAGGGGAAGGGTCGCGGCAGCGGCGCAAAACGGCCGCCTTTTAGGTGCCAAGCGGTCGCGGATCCGCGTCAGCGGATTCGCGACTTGCGCCCCTCCAGAAATTAGACCGGCGAGAGCGGAAGGACGTCCTCGAGCGGCGTGTAATCGACGCCGTGCGCCTCGGCGACGGCCTCGTAGGTGACCTTGCCCTCGAGCACGTTCACGCCCCGGGCGAGCGCGCGGTCGCGGGCGATCGCCTCGCGGAGCCCGTCGTTGGCGATCGCCTCGACGTAGGGCAGCGTGGCGTTCGTGAGCGCCTTCGTGGACGTGACCGGCACAGCGCCCGGCATGTTCGCGACGCAGTAGTGCGTCACGCCCTCGACCTTGTAGACGGGGTCGCTGTGGGTCGTCGGCCGCGAGGTGGCCACGCAGCCGCCCTGGTCAATCGCGACGTCGGCAATCACCGCGCCGTCCTTCATCCCCGCCACCATCTCGCGGGTGACGAGCTTCGGCGCCACCGCGCCCGGAATGAGCACCGCGCCGATCACGACGTCCGCCTCGGCCACCGACTCCTCGATCTGCAGCGTCGACGACATCAGCAGATTGACGCGCGCACCGAGGATCTCCTCGAGCTCGCGCATGCGGTCGATCGACCGTTCGAGGATGGTCACGTTCGCGCCCAGGCCGAGCGCGATCACGGCGGAGTTGTAGCCGACCATGCCGCCGCCGATCACGACGACGTCGCCCTGCGCCACGCCCGGAACGCCTCCGAGCAGGATGCCGCGGCCGCCGAGCGGCTTCTCGAGGAAGTACGCGCCGGCCTGCGCCGCGAGCCGCCCGGCGATCTCGCTCATCGGTGCGAGCAGCGGCAGACGCCTGTCGTCCGTCTCGACGGTCTCGTAGGCGACGGCCGTGATGCCGCTTTCGACGAGCGCGCGCGTGAGCGGCTCGTCCGCGGCGATGTGGAGGTATGTGAACAGGACGAGGCTTTCCCGCAGGCGCCCGTACTCGGGCTCGATCGGCTCTTTGACCTTCAGCAGGAGCTCGGAGTCGCCCCAGACGTCCTCGACCGACGCGATCTCGGCGCCCGCCGCCGTGTACGCGCCGTCGGCGAACGAGCTGCCGACGCCCGCACCGGTCTCGATCGCCACCTCGTGTCCGCGCTGCACGAGCTCACGCGCGCCCGCAGGTGTGAGCGCCACGCGGTACTCGTCGGACTTGATCTCCTTGGCGACACCGATCTTCACGGGCGGCGGAACGATACCGGGCTGGCCGCGTCAGGCCGCGAGCCGCTCGACGTAGCGGCGCTCGTCCGGCCCGAACCACGGCGGGCTCCCCGCAACAGCGTTCTCGCGGACGCGCTCGGGCCGCTTCGTGGCAGGGATCACCGCGTCGACGCGCTCGTCCGAGAGTGCCCACTTCAGAAGTGCTTGCGCCCACGTCTCGACGCCGAACGGGCGAAGCGGCTCGAGCGCTGCGGAGTCCCGCGAGCGCGCGACGAGCCGACCCGAGCCGAGCGGCATCATCACGAGCACGGGAATCCCCAGCTCGGCGGCGAGCGGCAGCAGCTCGCGTTCGCACTCCCGCTCCTGCGGGTTGTAGGGAACCTGAACGGCGTCGAAGCGTCGCGTGCGAAGCGCGCGGGCGAGCTCGGGAAACGCGCTCGACGCGTAGTGGGTGACGCCGACGCGTCCGATCCGTCCCTCGTCGCGCTCAGCCTCGAGCCACGACAGGTACTCCTTCCACGCAACGAGGTTGTGCACCTGCTCGAGCTCGACGCGCCCGCCGAACCAGCCGAGCTGATCGGCGTACTGTCGGCGCGCCTCGGCAGAGTCCGGCGTCCAGATCTTCGTCGCGATGATCGACTCGCCGCGGCGCGGGCCGAGTGCCGCAGCGAGCGTGCGCTCGGCTTGGCCGTACATCGGAGACGTGTCGAACAGGCGCACGCCGCTCTCGACCGACGCTTCGACGACGGCTCGGGCGGTCTCGAGGTCGCCCTTGAAGGTGTTCCAGGTTCCGAGCCCGACCACCGGCCCGAGGCGCCGCTCCTCCACTACGAGAGCCGTGCGCGCGCGGAGCGGCCGGCGGCGTACGCGGCGGCGAAGAACGACGGGTCGTCGTCGGGGCCGCGACCCATGTGGTTCAGCGTCAGGCCCTTGCAGGCGTCCCGCCAACGGCTCGCGTCCACTTCCTCGTTCGCTCCGAGCCAGTCGGGCGAGTCGAGGCCTGCCGGCCACGCGACGACAACCTCGCCGAGGCAGAGCTCGAGCACGGCCCGCGTGTGGTGCGAGACGCCGCGGTGGCGCTGTCGCTCATCGGCGTCCGACACCCGCACGGCCACCACGGGAACCCCGCCGAGCGCGCTCGCCGCGTTCGCCGCCTCGACGACCGCGAGGCC
>JACCTU010000179.1 GCA_013812235.1 Actinomycetota bacterium
TGGTCGGCGCGTTGCTGCTCTCCGGTGCGTCGGCCGGCGCGCTCCTCCGCGGGTCCGGCCGAGCGGTTCGGAGCGCTGCGCGGAACCGTCCTCGCACGACCACGATCCCGCTTCGAGCGCCGCAACCGGTACTCGAGCCGCACGAGCCGCCCGTCGACGTGCTGCACGACTACCCGGACGTCGTCGGTGAGTCGCCGTTGCTCGTCCACGACCTCCAGGACGCGCAGACCGAGCTGACGGTTCCCGCGATCTTCGAGGACACGCTCGAGTCGCACACCGACTACGAGCTCCCGGATCGAACCTTGCTGCGCCGCTCGTCGCCCGCCAAGCTGCCCGCCAAGACCGACACGCGCATCGCCGACGCGCTCGTCCTGACGCTCGCCAACTTCGGCGTCGACGCGACGATCGTCGGCCAGATCGCCGGCCCGCGCGTCACCCGCTACGAGCTTCAGCTCGCGCCGGGCACGAAGGTCGCAAAGGTCGCGGCGCTGAAGGACGACCTGAGCTACGCGCTCGCCACGACGGAGATCCGCATCCTCGCGCCGATCCCGGGCAAGCAGGCCGTCGGCGTCGAGGTCCCCAACCTCAGCCCGAACATCGTCACGCTCGGCGACATCTTCGACGACCTGCCGGCGACCGCGAGCCCGCTCTCGGTCTGGCTCGGCAAGGACATCTCGGGCAGCTCCGTCTGGACCGACCTCGCGCGCATGCCGCACATCCTGATCGCCGGCACGACAGGCTCGGGCAAGTCGGGCTGCATCAACACGATCCTGACCTCGATCCTGCTGCGCGCGACCCCGGACGACGTCCGGATGATCCTGATCGACCCGAAGCGGATCGAACTCGGCTTCTACGAGTCGATCCCGCACCTGCTGACGCCGGTCGTCTCGAACCCGAAGCAGGCGAGCGTCGCGCTGATCAACGTCGTAGCGGAGATGGAGCGCCGCTACGAGAAGCTGAGCATCGTCCGAGCCCGCAGCCTCCCCGAGGCGAACCGGGCGCTCAAGGCCCGCGGCGAGCAGCCGCTCCCGTACCTGCTCGTCGTGATCGACGAGCTCGCAGACCTGATGATGACGAGCCCCCAGGAGGTCGAGGACGCGATCATCCGCCTCGCGCAGAAGTCGCGCGCGGTCGGGATCCACCTCGTTCTGGCGACGCAGCGCCCCTCGGTCGACGTGATCACCGGAATGATCAAGGCGAACGTCCCGTCGCGGATCGCGTTCGCCGTGTCGAGTCAGACCGACTCGCGCGTGATCCTCGACGCGAACGGTGCGGAGAGCCTGCTCGGCCAGGGCGACATGCTCTTCAAGCCGCTCGGCACGTCCCGGCTGCAGCGCGTCCAGGGCGCGTTCGTCACCGAGGAAGAGGTGACGCTCGTCGTCGAGCAGTGCCGCGCCCAGCGCGAGCAGGAGCTCGACGAGTCGCTCCTGGAGGCCCACGACGTGCAGGTCGAGGTCGACGAGGACGGCTTCGACCCCGACGAGGACGCTCTCCTCGACCGGGCGATCGAGATCGTCGTCCAGGCCCAGACCGCCTCGACGAGCTTGCTCCAGCGCCGCCTGCGGGTCGGCTACACGCGGGCCGGCCGGTTGATCGACATGCTGGAGCGGCGCGGGATCATCTCGGGGTACGAAGGCTCAAAGCCCCGGAAAGTGCTGATCTCCGAGGGCGATCTCCAGCGGGTAACCGTTCCGGACTAACCCGCCGCGCGCGACGGAGTCTTATCTGGACCAGAGGGGCCGGCTGGGGGTTAGCATCGGCGGGCCCTGACCCGGGCCATCACGCAAAGAAGTCAGGAGGAGTCTTGTTGAGCAAGAAGCGTTTTCTGCCGCTCGCGGCAGCGGTGGCGTTGGTCGCAGTCCTCGCCGGCGTGCTCGGCGGCACCGGCACCGCGGCGCCGCAGGCCACGACCGTGAAGGTCGGCCTCGTCTCGGACGTCGGCCGGTTCAACGACAAGTCGTTCAACCAGTCGGCGCTCGAGGGAATGCAGCGCGCACAGCGCGTGCTCAAAATCCAGGGACGCGCCGTCGAGTCCCGAGCGGCGAGCGACTACATCGCCAACCTCGCGAGCCTCTCGCGGCAGGGTTACAGCCCGACGATCGGGGTCGGCTTCCTGCTCGCCGAAGCGGTCAACACCGTAGCGCGCCAGTTCCCGAACAACCGGTTCGCGATCATCGACTACTCGGTGAAGGCACCGCCGTTCACCGACGCGGCGAAGAACGTCGCCACGCCCCGGAACGTGCGCGGCCTGACGTTCAACACGAACGAGAACAGCTACATGATCGGCTGCCTCGCGGGACTGATGACGAAGCGCGCAGGCGGGCC
>JACCTU010000183.1 GCA_013812235.1 Actinomycetota bacterium
GCTCGCGCCCGAACCGGCTCGCGTCGCGGTACGCCGCCTCGGCCGCTTCGAAGTCCCCCTGGAGGCGATGGAGCTCCCCTTGCTGGTAGAGCGCCTGTCCTGTCGCCGCGGGGTTCATCGCCTGCTCGCAGCGCTCCCGTGCCAGCCGCGCCTCCGCCAGCGCGTCCCGCCACGCTCCGTGCAGCTGCATGATCCCGGCGCGGTGCGCCAGGCACCGGCCGGAGAAGGCCACGAGTTGAGGCTGCTCCTCGCACCAGCGCGCCAAAGCGTTGGTCCACTCGTGCGCGCGGCGCGGGTCGTATGCCTCTTCGCAACCCGCGATCACGCCGCAGTAGACGATCCCGGTGAACATCGGCGACACCTCTCCGGCGGTGACGGCAACCATTGCCTCGTCCAACAGCCGTAGGCCCTCCTCGGTCCGGGCCTGGTTGATCCGGACGAGGCCTTGGATGTGCACGGCGACGGTGAAGAGGTCTGCGTCGCCGAAGCGCTCTCCGATCGCGGCCGCCTCGCCGGCAGCCTCGTACGCGGCGTCGAAGTCTCCTCTCATCTGACCCTGCATCGCGGCCGGAAGCAGCAGATAGCCCTGCTCGACGCAGTCCTGCCCCTCGCGCTCGATCAGCCGCTGGGCCTTACCGAACCAGCCCCCCGCCGAACCCAGCTCGCCCCGGATCGCGAGGTTGATCCCGAGCCAAAGGGCGCACCGCACCGCGCGAAGCGGCTCGCCGGCGTCCAGGTGCGCGTGGTGGGCACGCTCCAGGAGGGACAGGTACTCGTCCATGCGCCCGACCATGGAGGCCGAGGACGCGAGCAGATCGAGGTCGTCGGCTCCCAACGACCCCGCTCGATCGGCACTCGACAGGGCGGTGTAGGCATCGAGCCACGCCCGCCCAGCGTACGCCTGGCGACCGCGCTCGAGCTCGCTGACCGGATCGGCCACAAGGAGATTCTCGCGCCTCCGACGATCGTTTGCGAACGAACCCCCAGGGTTCTAATGTCGCCAGGTGGGACCCGACGAACCCGCCCTCCGCATCGCCACCGCCGACGACGAGCGCGCGATCGACGCGCTGATGAAGCAGTCGATCGCAGCCATCTTTCCGCGCTTCTACGACGAGCGCCAGGTCGAGAGCGCGGTCCGGTACATCGGCGACGTCGACCGGACGCTCGTCGCCGACGGGACCTACTTGGTGCTCGAGCGCGACGGCGAGGTCGTCGGCTGCGGCGGGTGGAGCAGACGCGACAAGCTCTTTACCGGCAGCGGTGACGCAGCGGGCGACTCGCGCCTGCTCGATCCGGCGACCGAGCCGGCGAAGGTGCGAGCAATGTTCGTGCGTGACGACTGGACGCGGCGCGGCCTCGGGCGAAGGATTCTCGAGGAGTGTGAGGCGGCCGCGCGCCGCGAGGGCTTCCGGCGTCTCTCCCTGATGGCGACGCTGCCGGGCGTGCCGCTCTACCGCGCGTACGGCTTCCGGCCGCTCGAGGAGGTCGAGATCACGATGCCGGACGGCGTAACGCTCGCGTGCGTCTCCATGGACATGCCGCTCGAGTAGCCCTGGTCAGACCGGGCTGAGCGATGAGACCTGGACGTTCGGGTAGTCGCCCGTCAGAACCGCCACTCGAAGAGCACGCAGTCGTCGACGCGGGTGAAGCGCTTGCTCGTCAGCGCCCACGGCCCTTTCGTGCGGAACTGCGACGAGCCGGAGCGCCTCGCCGGCGTCCACGAACGCGTCGTGGGCACGCTCGAGGAGGGGCAGCAAATCGTCCATGCGCCCGACCATGGAGGCCGACACTGCGAGCAGTTCGAGGTCGACAGCCCCCAAGGACGCCGCTCGATCGGCGCTCGACAGGGCCGTGTAGGCATCCAGCCACGCCCGCGTCGCGTACGGCTGACGACCGCGCTCGAGCTCGCCGACCGGATCGACCACGAAGGGATTCTCGCGCGTTCGAGGCCGGTTTGCTCGGGCGGCACTGGCGGCTCGTCGAAGCACGAGACCGCGGATCGAAGCCTCATCGTCTTGACACCCGCGCCGCGGTACGACAAGACTCGATCTCGTGACGTACGCGCTGCTCGCGCTCGTTCCCACCGTGATCGCGGCCAAGCTGATCGAGCGGCGGACGCCCCGGCTTTACCAGGCGGTGCTGCTGGTCGCGATCGTCGCCCCGCTCGCGGCGACGGTCTACGCGATGTGGCGGCTGTGGCACGAATGGATCGGCTGGCGCGAGCTGACGCTCTTCCTCGTCCTCTACGTGCTGACGGGGCTCGGCACGACCGTCGGCTACCACCGGCTCGTCGCGCACGAGAGCTTCCGGACAGGGGCGCTCGTGAAGGGCGTGCTGCTCGCGCTCGGAGCGATGAACTTCCAGGGCCAGGTGATCAACTGGGCCGCTTACCACCGGCGGCACCATGCGCACGCCGACCGAGAGGGCGACCCACACAGCCCGCGGGAAGGTCTGCTCCACGCACACGTCGGCTGGCTCTTCAAGGCCTCGCCGACCGAGCGCGAACGCTACTGCAAGCGGCTGCTGGAGGACCCCGTCGTCGTGTTCGTCGACCGGACGGCACTTGTGTGGGCCATCGCGGGGCTCGCGATCCCATACGCCGTCGCCGGCTGGAAGGGCCTGCTCTGGGGCGGTCTCGTCCGAATCGCTTTCACGAACCACGTCACCTTCGCCGTCAACTCGATCTGCCACATGTACGGCTCGCGATCGTTCAGCACGAAGGACGACAGTCGGAACAACCTCCTCGTCGGCCTGCTCGGCTTCGGCGAGGGGTGGCACAACAACCACCATGCCTTCCCGCGCGCCGCCTACCACGGCTTCGGCCGGCGACAGCCAGACCTCTCCGGAATCGTGATCCGGGCGCTCGAGCGCGTCGGGCTCGCCTGGGACGTGAAGCGGCCGCCGGCCACGGTG
>JACCTU010000185.1 GCA_013812235.1 Actinomycetota bacterium
GCTGCGGCTCGAGGAGGCCGGACGCCCGCGCTGGAGCGACGCACTCGCCGAGACGCTCGAGCGGGAGCGAGCGATCCTCTCCTCGGCGTTCGCAGGAATTCCGATCCTCGACGTCTCGATGCCGAACGACTGGATTGCGCCGCGCGCCATCGCCGCGCTCGCCGACTTGCTAAAGACCGAGCGCGTGAACGGGCCCGTCGGCCGCTAGCCGCGTCTTCAGCGCTGGAGCAGCATTCTGGGCAGCGATCGCGCACGCAGAAACCACCCCGTGCGCCGCGGGCGGCGCGAAGCCACCTCGCGCGCAGGGGCGGGCGATTCCCGGGAGTCGATTGCCGACTCGATCTCCGTCATCCATTCCCGGAACTCCGGGTGATCGCCCAAACGTTCCGAGGTCGCACGACCGCTGCGGCTGCGGTACAAGGACACACACGTATTCTAGCAATGTGGGGTGGTCGTCAAACCCTCGGAAGGGGGTTTAATGACACGGATAGATTCGAAAAACGCCTGCAAACGCAGAATATCTGCGCGTCTATGACGAAAATTCACCGCGTGTTCACCGGATGTCTCCTGCCCCTCGCCGTCGCATCGTTTTCCGCGGCGACCTGGTCGGGCGGGCACGCCTCGACTCAGAGCTCCACCGTCACGACCGTCGCCTCGGTGACCGCCGCGGCCGAGACAACCCCCGTTCCGCACGCGGGAGACGCGGCGGATGACGCCGCGATCTGGTTCAACACGGCACACCCCGCGAGGAGCTCGATCATCGCCACGGACAAGCTCGGCGGGCTGGCCGTGTACGACCTCTCCGGTCGACAGCTCCACTACTACGCTGACTCCGAGCCGAACAACGTCGACGTCCGGACCGCGTTCCCGCTCGGCGGTCGGCGGATCTCGGTCGTCGCGACAAGCGATGCGGCCGCCGACGCAATCCGCGTCTATGCCGTCGACCCCTCGACGCGCGCCCTGCGCTACGTCGCCGCGCGCACGCTCGCGACCGGAATTGGGGTGGCCGGCCTCTGCATGTATCGCAGCCGGCTCAGCGGCACGTATTTCGTCTTCGTGAGCGACAACAGCGGGACGGTGCAACAGTGGCAGCTCTTCGACAACGGGCGCGGCAAGGTGGACGCCCGGAAGGTTCGCACGTTGCGTCTCGGCTCCGTCACCGAAGGCTGCGTTGCCGACGACGCGCTCGGCCGACTGTACGTCGCTGAGGAGGACGAGGGCATCTGGCGGTACGGGGCCGAGCCCGGCGCGGGCACGGCGCGGGCCGCCGTGGATCGGGTCGGCTCACGTCTTAAGGCCGACGTCGAAGGCCTCGCGCTGTACACCGCCGCAAGGATGGGTGGGTACCTCGTCGCGTCCAGCCAGGGATCCGACACGTTCGCCGTCTATCGGCGAAGCGGGGCGAACGCCTACGTCACGAGCTTCCGGATCGTCGCCGGGAAAGTCGACGGTGTCACGCACACCGACGGGATCGAGATCGCCTCTCGGCGGCTCGGCCGTCGGTTCGCGGCCGGCCTTTTCGTCGCCCAGGACGACCGGAACGACCGTGGAAACCAGAACTTCAAGCTCGTGCCGTGGACAAGGATTGCGCATGCGGGCCTGCGGCTGCTGGAGAGCAGACCGTCGCCCGGCGCGGCGCGGCCCCGCGCCTCACGCCGTTCCTACTACGTCGATAGCAGCGACGGAACTGACGCGAATCCGGGAACGTCGCCGGCGCGGCCCTGGAAGACGCTCGGGAAGGCGAGTTCGACGCCGCTTGCGGCGGGCGACAGGCTGCTGTTCAGACGCGGCGGCGCGTGGACGGGGACGTTGCGGATCGACACCGGAGGCAGCCGAACGAACCCAGCTTTCGTCGGAGCATACGGAGCTGGGCCGCGCCCGCGAATAGGCGGCGGGTCGAGTTGTGTCCGTCTCTCCGGGTCGAACGTCGTCCTTCGTGAACTCCACCTGGACGGCTGCTCTTGGGCAGGCGTCTCCGTCTACGGAAGCGGCAACCGCATCGAGCGCACCCTCGTCAGCCGCAATGCCGCAGGGATTTACGTCAGCGCGGGCGCGGTCGAGAACGAGATCAGAAAGAACCGCCTTGTCGACAACAACCGGATGTCGGTGTTGACGAGGTCGCCCCGCGACGACGACGCTGGCGCCTTCGGGATCCTCCTCCGCGGTGACCGCAATGTGGTCGCGTACAACGCGATCTCCGGCTCCCACGCCTTCTCGTACGACTACGGTCGCGACGGGGCGGCGGTGGAGGTATACGGCGGGCAGGCGAACTCCGTCCACCACAACCTCGCGGTCGACAACGACGCGTTCGTCGAACTCGGCGCTGCCCCCGCGTCCGAGAACACGTTCGCGTACAACGTCGTACGCTCGTCGCTGCCGGGATCCTCGGGCGTCGTGACCCGCGGCCGTGGCAGCAGCCGCGGCCCTGTCCGCGACACGCGGCTCTATCACAATACGATCTCTCTGACCGGGCGCTCAAGCCAGGGCTTCGTCTGCCACGACGGCTGCGCGAGCGACATCCTGCACATGCGGAACAACATCATCGTCGCCGCCGGCAAGGTCGGGTACGCGGATGCTCCGTTCGACGAGGACTACGATCTCTTCTCCGGAGGGCCGCTGCAGTTCGCACGCGGTAGCCGCAGTCTTGTGCAGGATCCGGCCTTCGTCGGGCGGGCGAAAGGAAATCTCCGACTGCGGCGGCGCAGCCCGGCGATCGACCGCGCGGTCGACCTCGGCTACCGACTCGACTTCGACCGACGGCCGGCCTCGATGGACGGCAACGGCGACGGCCGCCGCGCGCCGGACATCGGCGCGTTCGAGTATCGGCGCTAGGCGCTCGCCACGAAGGGCGCGGGGCCCTGTGGTCTTGGCGCCGGCTCGCAGCGGCCTTCGGCGTCGTTCCACCACAGGCGGCGGGCCACGGGCCCGTTCGTGTCGCGCGCCGGCAGGTGCGGTTCTCCCGGACCGCCCGCTAAACGAGGTCGTCCAGGAAACGCCCGAACGCGTCGTCTGCCCGGAAGTGCTCGTGCCGGTCGACGACGCCGGTCGCCGGGTCCGTTCCGAGCGACATGTGCAGGTCGCTGACGACGACAAGGTCGGTGGCGGCGAGCGTCTTCATGTGGCTAACCGATGACCAGGGGCCAGATGACGATCGCGGACACGGTCAGGAGGGCGTGCGCGACGACGACGCCGAGCAGTGAACGTGTGCGATGCGCGAACCACGCGAACAGAAGCCCGACGGCGGCGGCGAATGCCGCGTACCCAAGCGGTCGGACCCCGAGGTAGACCGCCGCGAAGAGGCCAGTGCTGCCGAGGATTCCCACGGGGCCGAACGCGGCATACAACGCATTCTGCAACACGCCTCGAAAGAGGAGCTCCTCAGCCGCTGCACTGAACGCCACGAGCCCCGCTGATCCGAGGACGATGTCGAGCACGCCGGCGTCGAGGGGCTCGGGCCGAGCGATCGCGTACGCGAACAGGCCGAGCGGGATCCCGGAGAGGGCAATCAGGTTCTGCCCGGAGTACCGCAGGAGCCGGCCCCGCAGGTCGGACGACGGAAGTGCTCGTGCGGCGAGCAGGGTGGCGACGAGCACCGGCACGCCCGCGGCCGTGTACGAATGGAGCCGCGACATCTCGGGTAGGGGCATCGTCAGGCTCGAGATGCGTAGCAAGGGGACGAGTGCGAGCGCCACCAGGACGTCGCGCGAAGCAGTCGACCGGCCGGTCTCCCCGAGGACGCTCGGGCGTCGGGTCGTCCAGAGATGGTGCTGCAAGAGAGCGAAGAGGATCAGCGCGTGTGCGACGACGCCGACGTCGGGGCGCACGAAGGCCACGCAGGCCTCGGCGACCACGATGCCGGTCGTGTACCCGATCGCGGCAAGCGCGAGGCGCGACGGCCGGAGCCCCGTCGGGGCCCACCGTTCGGACGTCGGGTCCGGCTCTCGCTCGCTCACGTCGATCTGGATATTGCACGGCGCGCCCGCCTAGCGCAGCGACGTCGTGCGTGCGAACACGATGACCGCGAAGATGAGCAGGAGTGGCATGATCGAGACTCCAAGCACCCGACGGCGCGCGGCTACCGCCGAGCCGAAGTAGGCACTCAGCAACTCGGACTCGATCAACAGGATGACGAGCAGCGCCGTCGCGACCACGTCGATTC
>JACCTU010000204.1 GCA_013812235.1 Actinomycetota bacterium
GCCGAGCCGGACCGCGACCGTCATCGCGCCGAAGAGCGCGGCCGAGGCGAGCGCAAGGAGGACCGCCGTCACCGCCGGAGCAGCCTGCGCAGGGAGTCGGCGGCGGCGGGCTCGGCGACGACGATCCCGGCCATGATCAGCGCGGCGCCCGCCCAGCCGGCGGCGCCGAGGCGGTCGCCCGCGAGCCAGAAGCCGAAGACCGCGGTCCAGGCCGGCTCCATCGCGAACGCGAGTGCAGTGCGCGCGGCGGAGAGCTGCCGCTGCGCCCACGTCTGGACGAGGAACCCGAGCGCGCTCGCGAAGATGCCGGTCACGAGGAGCGCTCCCCAGACGACCCAGCCGCGCGGCAGCTCGATCTGGCCCAACGCGACGGCGATCGCGGTGAAGCCCACGAACGCGGCGAGCATCTCGACGAAGGTGAACGCGATCGGGTCGTAGCGGCGCGCGTAGCGCTCCATCAGCGCGATCTGCAGCGAGTACGCCGCTGAGCCGCCGAGCACAAGCGCGTCGCCCACCGGGTCGCCGACGCCGACGCCGGTGAGCAGCGCGAGACCCAGGACCGCGAGGCCCACGCCGATCACGACGATCCGGGCGACGCGGATCCGAAACAGGAGGTACGCGAAGACGGGCGTGAACACGACGTAGAGGCCGGTGATGAAGCCCGCGCTCGACACGGTCGTCCGCTCGAGTCCCGCGGTCTGCAGCGCGTAGCCGACCGCGAGGAGCGCGCCGAGGAGCGCGCCCGGCTTCCACCCGGCTTCTCGAAGCCGGGGCGCAGCGAACGGTGCGAGCGTGAGCGACGCGATCGCGAATCGCACTGCGAGGAACGCGAACAGCGGGTAGACCTCGAGCGCGTCCTTGACCTGGACGAACGTGATGCCCCACACCGCGGTGACGACCACGAGAGCGAGCAGCGCGGGCACGCGCGGACGTTACAGGTCCCTCGGGCTAAGCTCTCGCGCCGTGGACGCAAACGGCTACCGGTCCGACCTGGCTCGCGCGCTCGGCGCAGACGCGCGCGAGCGGCTCGTCCGGTACGCGCAGGTCTGGACGACGTCGCACCCCGACTCGCCGAGCGCGCCCTCGACCGAGAGGCAGCTCGACCTCTCGAGGATGCTCCTCGACGAGTTGAAGGGGCTCGGGCTCGACGCAGAGCTGTCCGATGCCGGGATCGTCTACGGGACGCTTCCTGGCAACACGGACGCTCCGACCATCGGCCTCGTCGCGCATGTCGACACCTCACCCGACGTGTCGGGTGAGAACGTGAAGCCGCAGGTCTTTCGCTATGAAGGCGGGCCGCACGCGCTGCCGGGCGATCCCTCGCAGGTGCTCGACCCGGACGAGTGGCCGGAGCTCGGGAACCACGTGGGGCACGAGCTGATCTCGAGCGACGGCACGACGCTGCTCGGCGCCGCCGACAAGGCCGGCGTCGCAGAGATCATGGCCGCCGTCGCCTACCTCGTCCGCAACCCGGACGTCCCGCACGGCTCCGTGAAGATCGCGTTCACACCGGACGAGGAGGTCGGCCGCGGCGTCGACAACTTCGACGTCGACGGCTTCGGCGCCGAGGTCGCGTACACGCTCGACGGCTCGACCGCCGGCCAGATCCAGGACGAGACGTTCTCCGCGCTCGAGGCGCGCGTGCGCTTCCGCGGGCGCGCCGTGCATCCCGGCTACGCGAAGGACATCCTGGTGAACGCGATTCGCCTCGCGGCCGACTTCGTCGCGGCGCTTCCTCGTGACGTCTCGCCAGAGCGAACCGACGAGCGCGATGGCTTCATCCACCCCACCCGCATCGACGGCGACGCCGAGAACGTCGAGGTCCGGATGATCCTGCGCGAGTTCGACGAGGAGAAGCTCGAGGGGCACGCCGAGCTCGTGCGCGCTACCGCGGAGAAGATCGGCGGCGCAGAGGTCGAGATCCGGCGCCAGTACCGCAACATGAAGGGTTACCTCGACGCCGTCCCGAGGGCCGTCGAGCTCGCAGACGAGGCCGTCCGCCGCGCGGGGCTCGAGCCGATTCGCTCACCCGTCCGCGGCGGAACGGACGGCTCGCGCCTCTCCGAGTTCGGCCTGCCGACCCCGAACATCTTCACCGGCGGCCAGCAGTACCACTCGCAGCGCGAGTGGGTCTGCGTCGCCGACATGGGCGCCGCGGCCGAAACGATCGTGCACCTCGCGCGGTTGTGGACAGAACGAGCGAAGGCGCCCGAAGGCGCCTCCGCGTCGCAGTTCGGTTCCGAGTAGGCCTAGCCGCGATCGCGGACCTCGTCCGCGGCGTCCTTGGCCTTGTCCTTGGCATCGCCCCACGCATGCTGGGCCTTGCCCTGACCCTCGCGTACCTCGTCACCCGTGAGCTTGCCTTCTGCCTCCTTGGCCTTGCCCGCGAGCTTGTCCTTCTGCTCGTTGTCCATCTTGAGACCCCTTTCAGTCGATCGTTGGGCTACTGACCCGCAGCGGGCTCGGCGCCTCCGCCGTCTCCCGTGTCGCCGCCGCCGCCGCCCTCGCC
>JACCTU010000217.1 GCA_013812235.1 Actinomycetota bacterium
GCGGCTTTCGCTACTACGACGCCAAAGGTCGCGAGCTCACCGATCCCGCGAAGCTGGAGCGGATCGACCAGCTCCGCATTCCGCCGGCCTGGCGCGACGTCTGGATCTCGCCCAGCGCGGGCGCCAAGCTGCAGGCGGTCGGGCTCGACAGCGCGGGGCGCAAGCAGTACCTCTACTTTGCCGCGTTTCGCGCGCAGCAGGAGCAGGCGAAGTACGACAAGCTCGTGCGCTTCGGCGACCGGCTTCCGGCGATCCGGACGGCGATGGCAGAAAACATGGACCGCGAGCACCTCGACAGGGCACGCGTCTGCGCGATCGCCCTACGTTTGATCAACCTGGGCTGGTTCCGACCCGGCTCAGAGCGCTATGCGAAGGAGTCGCGCACGTACGGGATCACGACGCTGCGCAACCGGCACGTCGCGGTTCGCGGGAGCAGGATCGCGCTCAACTTCCGCGGCAAGCACAAGGTGTGGGTCCGGACGGCGGTCCTCGACGCCGAGCTCGCAGATGCGCTGAACGAGCTGCTCGCGCTGCGCGGCGGGCGTGGGCTATTCCGCTACCGCAACGACGACGGTGAGCTCACGAGCCTGACCGACCGGCACCTCAACCAGTACGTGCAGGAGCACATGGGGGAGGACTTCACGGTCAAGGACTTCCGCACGTGGGGCGGCACGCTGCTCGCGGCGATCGGCCTCGCCGAACGTGGCACCGTGGAGGCGGAGACGCACGCCAAGAAGAACGTGACGGCGGTGTGCCGCGGGGTTGCGGAGAAGCTCGGCAACACCCCCGCGGTTTGCCGCGCCTCCTACATCAGCCCGCCGGTGATTGAGCAGTACTTGGACGGGCGCACGATCGCCGATTTCCGTCCGCGGCATTTGCGCGTCGTCTCCGCGCGGGATACCGGACTCGATCTGGAGGAGCAGGCGCTGCTCAGCCTGCTTCGCTCGTGGCGAATTCGGCAGGGTCGCGCGGCCGCGTAGTTCCACCGCGCTTTGTCGGCTAGAGTCGCATAGACCCCCGCTGAACGAGGAGGAAAAGTTGGCGAGAAAGACCGTGCTCGTTTGCGACAGTTGCAGCAACGAAATCGACGAGTCGAAGGGCGCCGTGATGCGCATCAACTTCAACGACGCGCGCCGCGGCTCGAAGCAGGCCGACCTGTGCGACACCTGCGCCGGGAAGATGCCGGGCCAGGCGGCCGCCAGGCGCGGCCGTAGGCCGAAGGCGGCCTCGGCGGGCTGATCAAGGGGCGGGGTAACCCGCCTCCGACGTTTCGCGCACTTTGCGGGGAGCCGTGTCCGGAGCCGTCGGGACCGGGCTCTACGATGGGCGGGTTGTGGGTCTGAGCCTGCTCGTCGGCCCCGCGAACGCGGGGAAGGTTTCGCTGCTCCTGGAGCGGTATCTCGCCGTGCTCGGCGAGGGGAGGGAGCCGACACTGATCGTGCCGGGCCGGTCGGACGTCGATCGGGTCGAGCGGGAGCTCGTCGCCCGCCACGGCTGCGTCTTGGGCGGCTCGATCGGCACGTTCGACGACGTCTTCGAGCGGATCGCCTACGCCGGTGCGACCAGGCCGCTCGCCACCGACGCGCAGCAGCAGCTCGCGCTCCGCCGGGCCGTCGCGCGCACGTCGCTGAACGGCCTCTCGGCGTCAGCGCACTCCGCCGGGTTCGCCGACACGCTGCGCGAGGCGATCCGCGAGCTCCAGGCTGCGCTGCTCGAGCCCGATCGCGTCGAGGGCGACCTCGCGCACCTGTACGCGTCGTATCGCGCCGAGCTCGACACGCTCGGCGTCTGGGATCGCGAGCTCCTCCGGGCCGAGGCCGTCGCGCGGTTGCGGGGACAGCTCGACGCGTGGCATGGCGAGCCCGTCTTCGCGTACGGGTTCGAGGACCTCACCGCCGCCGAGTGGTCGCTGCTCGAAGCGCTCGCCGGTCGAACCGACGTCGCCGTCTCACTGCCCTACGAGCAGGGCCGCACGGCGTTCGCCTCGCTGCAGCAAACCGCCGAGGACCTCGCGAAGCTCGCGGGCGGACGCATCGAGGAGCTTCCGGCCGCTTACGGCGAGGTGGCTCCGCCCGCCCTCGCGTACCTGGAGCGCGCGCTCTTCGAGGAGCCCGGCCCCGCCGCGCCGCCGCTCGAGGGCGCCGTCTCGTTCCTGGAG
>JACCTU010000004.1 GCA_013812235.1 Actinomycetota bacterium
CGGTTGAAGTTGATGTCGACGTAGTAGACGATCCCTCCGCGGTCGTACACGACCGCCGGGTCGCCGCCACCGTCGAGGTTGTCGCCGCTCGGCAGCGAGGGGAACGGGATGATTCCCGTGTACCAGCTGTTGCCGTTGTCGGTCGTGGAATAGAACCCCGACGTCCCCCAACCGAGCCGGTAGTCGTTCGCCCCGCCGACCGCGTTCTTCGAGTCCTGCGGGTTGACGTCGATGCTCGTCTCGTTCTGCGGGAAGCAGCTGTACTCCGGGTCGTTCGCCCGACGGTCGTCCCCGCCGTTCGAAGCCTGCTCGGCTCGATCCTTGTTGCGGCGGTCGAGCGGCTTCGGGTGCTGCGCGCCCGGCGAGCCGGCCTGAGGACACTCGGTCAAGCCGGTTCCGAGCTGGACGTCGCGGAACTCGGCCGCGCTCGAGATCTCAGGGCCTGCAGGCCCGGAGACCTTGAGGATGCGCGGCGAGAGCGTGATGTCGGCTGTCGCCGACCCCGACCCGAGCGCTCCGGCCAGAATCGCCAAGGCTGCCGCAGCGAACGGCAGCAAGAGTTTCTTCACGTATCTCCCCTTTCCAATTAACCCCCGCAGCCAGGCGCCGCGGACGCGCGCGATCTTCCACTCGGCATGGAGTAATTGCAACGTAGCTTTCTCGATCTCGATTCGACTATTCACGGTTCGGGCGAAGGCACGGCACAATCAGAGTCGTGCAGAGGGGTCTGCTCATCATCGCCGTGTTGGGGCTCTTCGCCGGAACCGCCTCGGCCGGCCCCGCGCCGACGCTTCGGCTTGTCAAGTCGGAGCCGCTGAAGCTTGCGGGCCGCGGCTTCGCCGCGCGGGACCTCGTCCGGCTGACGATCACGTCCGACGGCGTGACGGTGCGCCGCTCGGTGCGCGCAACCCCGCGTGGGGCGTTCTCCGCGTCGTTTCCGGCGGTGAGCTACGACCGCTGCCACGACCGGCTGACCGCAACCGCCCGTGGGCGCGGGGGATCCGTGGCGCTCAAGCTCCCGTCCGCGCTCTGCCCACCGCCGCTCTCTCCCTGATTCTGGCGTCCTGCGTGCGCGCGAGCTCGAGCGCGTCGTCGCGCGTCAGCTGTCCCTCGAAGCCGTTGACGGTGATCGACGCCGTCACTCGGCCGTCGCGCCACTCGATCCGGTACGTCACGACGGGCTCGATGCCCGGCTCGACGAGCACGTAGGCCGCCGACTCGTCGCCGAGCGTGAGCCCGGCGAGCGGTGTGGCGCCCTCCGTATCGTCGTGCTCGCGTCGCGCGGCACCAAGCTCGCGTCGCGCGCCGTCGTCGTCGTCGAAGAGGTCGGCGCGCGACTCGACCACCTGCGGTCCGCCTCTCACGCGGTCGGCGCGCCGGTAGCGCGCCTTCCAGCCACCATCTCTTCCGAAACGGCCCGGGTCCGAGCGTGCTCCGGGACGAGCGTCAGCGAGCAGCTGCCGTCCCTCGTCGAAGCGCTGGAACTCCGGGAGATCGGCCGGCTGGAGAACGAGGTCGCGCAGGTCCGAGGCGTCGAGCGAGTCGCCTCCCCCGCCGCATCCGGCGAGCACGAGTAGTCCAAGCGTGACCGCGCGGCGCACGCTCAGTCGCCGTGCGGCTTCGCCATTCGGCGGTAGTCGAGCGCCTCGTCCAGCACGGAGTCCTCGACGCCTTTCTCCTTCGCGACTTCGCGGAGCGAGCGGCCCGATTCGGCCGCTTCCTCGACGATCTCGCTGGCACGGTCGTAGCCGATGTATGGGTTGAGGGCGGTCGCGGCCGAAAGCGTCAGCTCGGCGTAACGCTCGTTCTGCCCGCGGTTCGCCTCGACCCCGTCGACGCACTTCTCCGCCAGTAGCCGCGAGACACTCGAGAGCAGCCGGATCGACTCGAGCAGGTTCCGCGCGATCAGCGGCACGTACACGTTCAACTCGAAGTGGCCGTTCATGCCGCCGATCGTGATCGCCGCGTCGTTGCCGATCACCTGCGCGGCGACCTGGGTGACGACCTCGGGAATGACCGGGTTCACCTTGCCCGGCATGATCGAACTACCCTTTTGCAGCTCGGGGAGAAAGAGCTCCGAGAGCCCGGCGCGCGGACCCGAGCCCATGAAGCGAAGGTCGTTCGCGATCTTCGTCAGCGAGACGGCGACCGTCTTGAGCGCACCGGATGCCTCGACGAGCGCGTCGCGCGCGGCCTGCGACTCGAACGGATCGGCGGGCGGGTTGATCCGGAGCCCGGTCTCCGCCGACAAGAGCTTGCGAACGCGCTCGGCGAACTCGGGGTGCGTGTTCAGGCCGGTGCCGACTGCGGTGCCGCCGAGCGGGATCTCGCCGACGCGGCTGAGCGTCGCCTCGACGCGCTTCTGGCCCTGACGCACCTGCGCGGCGTAGCCGGCGAACTCCTGGCCGAGGGTCACGGGCACCGCATCCATCCAGTGCGTCCGGCCGGACTTGACGACGTCGTCGAACTCCCGCGCCTTCGCCTCGAGCGAGGTAGCGAGCGTTTCGAGCGCCGGCAGCAGGTCGTTCGTCAGCTGCTCGAGGGCGGCGAGGTGGACGGCAGAGGGGAAGACGTCGTTCGAGGACTGGCCCATGTTGACGTCGTCGTTCGCGTGCACGCCTTCGCCGGCCAGGGTCGCGAGGACCTCGTTGGCGTTGGTGTTCGAGCTCGTGCCCGAGCCGGTCTGGAAGACGTCGATCGGGAACTGATCGTCGAGCTCCCCAGCTGCCACCCGCTCGGCGGCGGCGGCGATCCGCTCCGCCTTGTCGGCGTCGAGCAGCCCGAGCTCCGCGTTCGCGCGCGCGGCCGCGCCCTTGATCCGGCCGAGCCACCGCACGACGTGGACGGGGATCGGCTCGCCCGAGACGGGAAAGTTGGCGACCGCCTTCGTCGTCTCTCCGCCCCACAGCTCGTTGCGCTCCGTGGTGGCCACGGAGGCGAACTCTAGCTAGGCGACTGCGCGCAGCCTGCGCTGGTGAGGCGGGCGCTCACGGAGGATGCGGCGGGTGCGCTCGTCGAGGTCGGACACGCGCGCCCAGTCGAGGAAGGGCCTCCGGATTACCTCTGCGAGTCCCTCGTTTCAGGGAGACGCGAAAACCGTGATCGTCCCGTTCCAATCAAGAGGGATCCGGGCGCGCCGCCGCAAGGAGAGCTTCCCAGCTGCAGAGCTTGACTCGCGGGCGGCCGCGCGGCTCCCCGGCGGCCTTCTCGATGCGGTTGATCTCCTCCCAGTCGGCGTAGAGGACGGGATCGCCGCCTCGCTCGGCAAGCACTTGCGCAAGGTCGCGCCGCTCAGAGGTGCGCGGCAACCTCCCAGCCGCGGCGTCCTCGAGCAGGAGCTGCACCGTCTCGGTCGCATCCTTCTTGTTCGTCCCGATCACGCCGGTCGGCCCGCGCTTGATCCAGCCGGCGCAGTACACGCCTGCGATCGGCGCGCCGCTCTCGTCGAGCACCCGACCACCACCGTTCAGCAACGTCCCGCGGGCTTGATCGAACGGGAGTCCGGGCAACGCGACGCCGCGGTAGCCGACGCTGCGGAAGACGACCCCCGCCGGGATCGTCTCACGCCGATCGGTTGCACGCGCGCTGATGCGCTCGCCCTCCGCGACGAGCTCGTTGTGCACGATCTCGACCCCCTCGACGGCGTCCTCACCCACGATCGCTACGGGCGCGACGAGGAAGTGCAACACGACGCGGCGCAGTTTGCCTGCCGGCTCGCGCGTTGCGAACTCGCGCAGCACCTCGATGTTTCGAGTCGCGTTGGTGTTGCCCACGATCGAGGCCGCGCTCGCATCGTCCAGCTCGAGGTCTGCCGGGTCGACGACGATGTCGGCGCCCGCGAGCTCTCCGAGCTCCTTCAGCTCCGGCGTCGTGAACGCCGCCTGCGCCGGGCCACGGCGCGCGAGCAGGACGATCTCGCGGATCCCGGAATCCGCGATCGCGTCGATCGCCCTGTCGGTCGTATCGGTCGGCGCGAGCTCCTCGGGCGTCAGCGCCAGCATCCGGGCGACGTCGAGCGCGACGTTGCCCGCCCCGACGACGACCGCGCGCTCGCCCGAGAGGTCGAACTCGAGATCCTGGAAGTCGGGATGGCCGTTGTACCAAGCGACGAACTGCGTCGCCGACCACGACCCCGGCAGGTCCTCGCCCGGCACGCCGAGCCGATTGTCGGTCTGCGCGCCGACGGCGTAGATCACGGCATCGTAGAGCTGTGTCAGGTCGTCGTGCGTGATCGACGTCCCGAGCTCGACGTTGCCGAAGAAGCGAAAGCCGGGTCGATGCGCGACGCGCTCGAAGGCGCGCGAGACGTCCTTCAGCTTGGGATGGTCGGGCGCGACGCCGAGGCGGACGAGCCCCCACGGCGTCGGCAGCCGTTCGATCATGTCGACCTCGGCCGGAGGGTCGGCCGTGAGGAGAGCGCTCGCTGCGTAGAACCCGGCAGGCCCGGAGCCCACGACGGCGACGCGAAGCGGACGGTCGCTCACGCGCGCGATGCTAGAGCGGGGAGTGGAGCGGGCCTAGCCGCAGCCGGAGCCGCAGCTGCCGCCGGCCTGCGCGTCGGCGGCGGTCTCCTCGTCCACCTGGAACGAGTGGCCGCACCCGCACGACGACGTGGCCTGCGGGTTCTCGATCTTGAAGCCGGACTCCTGGAGGCCGTCGAGCCAATCGATCGTCGCGCCCGTGAGGTACGGCGCGCTGAACGGGTCGACGACGATCGTCACGCCGTGCTGCTCGAGTGAGTGGTCGCCTTCGGCCGCGCCGCGGTCGAAGCCGAGGCCGTACTCGAAGCCGGAGCAACCGCCGCCTTGGACCGCGATGCGGAGCACGCCCGCCTCGCCCGCGGGCTCGGTCGACTGGAGTTCGCGCACCTTCTCGGCCGCGCGCTCCGTCAACTCGACGAGGGTTTCGACGGTTGCCATGACCCCATCGTACCCCAGGGTCGGGACGCTGCAAATCCCCCGACTTCGTGACACCCGCTACACGCTTGGTTGAGCCGTTTCTCGCCCCGCTCGTAACCACAAGGGACCTGTTAGCGTTCGCCACCGGGTGGTGCTCGCGGCAACGCTGGACAGCTGGCTCCCGTTCCTGATCTACGGGTCGTTGGCGCTGATCATCCCCGCCTCGATGATCGTCATGTCGTTCGTCTTCGCGCAACGTCCGGCGCGACGGGTGAAGGCGCGGACGATCCCCTTCGAGTCGGGCGTGAGCACCGGGCCGCCGCAGCAGCAGCGCTTCACGGTGAGCTTCTACCTGACGGCGATGCTCTTCATCGTCTTCGACATCGAGATCGTCTTTCTCTACCCGCTCGCCGTGATCCTCGACCAGCTCGCCTGGTTCGGGCTGTTCGAGTTCCTCTTCTTCATCGGGATCCTCGTCGTCGCCTACGTCTACGTCTGGCGAAAAGGGGCTCTGGACTGGCAGTGAAGCCGCTCCGCCAGTACGGCCTGCAGTCCGAGCGCGTGCTCGGCGTCGGGAAGCAGCCGGGCGTCTTCGAGCAGGAGGTGTCCGCGCTCGAGGACCGGCTGATGATGACGACGCTGGAGAAGGCGATCGCGTGGGCCCAGACGAAGTCGATGTGGCCCGACACGTTCGGGCTCGCCTGCTGCGCGATCGAGATGATGTCGATCGTCTCGTCGCGCTACGACATCGCGCGCTTCGGGATGGAGGCCTTCCGCTCGTCGCCGCGCCAAGCCGACCTGCTGATCGTCTCCGGACGTGTCGTGCACAAGATGGCGGCGCCGCTCCGCCAGATCTACGACCAGATGCTCGAGCCCAAGTGGGTGATCGCGATGGGCGCATGCGCGAGCTCCGGGGGGATGTTCAACAACTACACGACGTTGCAGGGCGTCGACAAGATCGTCGCCGTCGACATCCACGTGCCCGGCTGCCCGCCACGCCCGGAGGCGCTGATGGAGGGGATCGTGCGGCTGCACGAGAAGGTGAACGCCGGGATCCCGCCTGCGTACGAGATCCGCGGGGTCGCCGAGTGACATACGAAGGCGTCCCGGGCGTCGTGCGGACGAAGGAGCAGCACCGCGAGACGACGCTGATCGTCGACACGCCGCGCCTGCGCGAGGCCTGCCTGCACCTGCGCGACGAGGAAGGGTTCAACACGCTCGTCGACGTCGCGGCGGCCGACTACCTCGGCTGGCCCTCGGGGCCGGAGGACGTCGCCGGCTACATCGGCGATGCAGGCGGGCGGAGCGTCACCTCCCCCGGCTCCTGGGGCCTCGAGCGGCTGCCAGAGCCGAAGCCGAAGCGCTTCTCCGTCTCGTACCACCTGCTCCGCCTCGGCGCCGACCCGGCGCGCGTTCGCGTCCAGGTCTGGCTCGACGAGGCGGAACCGGTCGCGAGTGTGATCGACGTCTGGCCGACGGCCGACTGGCACGAGCGCGAGGCCTTCGACCTGATGGGCATCCCCTTCGAGGGTCACCCGAACCTCGTCCGGATTCTGATGGACGACGACTGGGTCGGGCACCCGCTGCGCAAGGACTATCCGATCGGCGGCGAGCCTGTCCGCTTCTCGGGAGAGGAATAGATGGCCGTCGCGCCGGGAGCGAGGATCTACGAGGGCACGCGCATCCCGTTTCCCACACCGACGGTGCTGCAGCTCGACGAACGGCTGCGCGAGCGCGGCGACATCCTCCAGATCAACTTCGGGCCGAACCACCCGTCGACGCACGGCGTGCTGCGCCTGATCGTCGACCTGAGCGGCGAGGAGGTCGTCGGCCTCTCCGCGGTGATCGGCTACCTGCACACCGGGTTCGAGAAGTCGATGGAGCAGAAGACGTGGTGGAAGGGGATCACGTACCCCGAGCGGATCGACTACGTCGGCTTCCAGAACAACGAGCTCGTGTTCGTGCTCGCGATCGAGAAGCTGCTGGAGCTCGAGGTCCCGGAGAAGGCGACCTGGATGCGGATGCTCCTCTGCGAGCTGAACCGCATCCACTCGCACCTCGTGTTCCTCGGCACGGCCGCGCTCGAGCTGGGTGCGATCTCGATGTTCTGGTACTGCTTCCGCGAGCGCGACCTGATCCTCGACCTCGTCGAGATGGTCTGCGGGACGCGCATGCACACGCGCTACTTCCAGACCGGCGGGCTGGCCGAGGACGTCCCCATCGGCTTCTATCCGCAGGCGCGCGAGTTCGTCGAGTGGATGCCGAAGGCGATCGACGACTACGAGCGCCTCCTTTCGAGCAACGAGATCTGGCTCGAGCGGACGAGGGGGATCGGGCTGCTGTCCGGCGACGACGCGATCGCACTCGGGCAGTCCGGCCCGGTGCTGCGCGCGTCGGGCGCCGACTGGGATCTCCGCAAGGCCGAGCCGTACCTCGCGTACGACCAGGTGCAGTTCGACGTGCCCGTGTACCCGAACGGGGACGTCTACGACCGCTACAAGGTGCGCGTCGACGAGATGCGCGAGTCGACGCGCATCGTCGAGCAGTGCCTCGACCGGCTCGAGGGCATGGAGGGCCAACCGTGGATCGCCGACGACCGCAAGGTCGTGCTCCCGCCGCGGCACGAGCTACACACGTCGATGGAGTCGCTGATCCACCACTTCAAGATCGTCACGGAGGGCTACCGCGTTCCCGAGGGCGAGGTGTACGTCGCGATCGAGTCGCCGCGCGGCGAGTCCGGGTGCTACGTCGTCTCCGACGGCGGCGCGAAGCCGTGGCGCGTGAAGTTCCGCGCGCCGTCCTTCGTCGCACTCGAGGCGACCGCGACCTGCATGCGCGACGCCCTCGTCGCCGACCTGATCGCGATCGTCGGCTCGCTCGACTCCGTCATGGGAGACACGGACAGATGAAAGCCGTCGAAAATCCTTCGGATTTCCGCCGGATGGTTCAGGAGATCGCCGATCACTACCCAGATCCGCGATCGGCTGTCCTTCCGGCGCTCCGGCTCGCGCAGGAGCGCGACGGCTACCTGACGCGGGAAGGGTTCCGCGACGTCGCCGACGCGCTCGACCTGACGCCCGCGTACTGCGAGGGCGTCGCGAGCTTCTACGACATGTTCCACCTGGAGCCCGTGGGCGGGCAGCTCGTCGAGGTCTGCACGAACGTCTCGTGCGCGCTCGTCGGGGCGCAAGAAGTGCTCGAGGCGTTTGAGTCCGAGCTCGGCGTGCGGGCAGGCGGAACGACCGACGACGGGGCGGTCACGCTCCGGACGATCGAGTGCGCGGGCGGTTGCGGCTGGGGGACGGTCGTCGCGGTCAACCACCGCTACCGCGAGCCAGTGCGACCCGAGGACGTGCCGGCGATCGTGGAGGAGGTGCGCGGTGCCGGTTAGGGAGATCGTGCTCGACGGCGCGGCCGAGCGCGACCTGACGCAGATCGGGCCCTACCGCGAGGCCGGCGGCTACGCGTCGCTCGACCGTGCGCGTGGCATGGAGCCAGCCGCCGTGCTCGAGGAGATCCTCGCCGCGAACATCCGCGGTCGCGGCGGCGCCGGCTTCCCGATGGGCAAGAAGGCGAGCTTTCTCGCGAAGGACACGGGCAAGCCGGTCTACCTCGTCGTGAACGCGGACGAATCTGAGCCGGGGACGTTCAAGGACCGCGAGATCATGTTCCGCGTCCCGCACCGGTTGCTCGAAGGCTGTCTGATCACGGCGCACGCGATCGAGTCGCAGAACGTCTTCATCTACATCCGCGGCGAGTACCTCGCCGAGTTCAAGGTGCTGCGCGCCGCGCTCGACCAGGTGCGCGAAGCATCGTTGCTCGGCGGCGTCACGGTCGTGCTGCACCGCGGCGCCGGCGCGTACATCTGCGGCGAGGAGACCGCGCTCCTCGAGTCGCTCGAGGGCAAGCGCGGCCAGCCGCGCTCGAAGCCGCCGTTCCCGGCGGTGCAGGGCCTCTACGCCTCGCCTTCGCTGATCAACAACGTGGAGACGATCGCGACCGTCCCGAAGATCATCGAGCTGAGCGGCGCCGAGTACGCCAAGATCGGCGTGCCGAACTCGACCGGCACGCGCGTCTTCTCGCTTTCGGGAAACGTTGTCCGCGGCGGCAACTACGAGCTGCCACTCGGGACGTCGCTCCGCGAGCTGATCTACGACATCGGCGGCGGGATCCCGGACGGCCGCGAGCTGAAGGCGATCATCCCCGGCGGCTCGTCGGTGCCGGTGCTGACTGCCGAGCACGTCGACGCACTGCTCGACTTCGACTCGATGGCCGCTCTGAAGACCTTCCTCGGCTCGGGCGCCGTGATCGTCATCGACGACCGCTGCTGCATGGTCCAGCTCGGTCTTCGCGTCGCGCAGTTCTACATGCACGAGTCGTGTGGCAAGTGCACGCCGTGCCGTGAGGGCACGCGCTGGATGGTGCAGATCCTCGAGAAGATCGAAGGCGGACGGGCCGAGCACGAGGACCTCGACCTGCTGCTCTCCGTCTGCGACCGCATCCTCGGCAAGTGCCTCTGCCCGCTCGGCGACGCGGCGGCGATGCCGGTGGCGAGCTACGTCGACAAGTTCCGCGACGAGTTCCGCCGGCACGTCGACGATCGCGCGTGCCCGTTCCCCGACTCGCCGCTCGACCACGTCCTCGC
>JACCTU010000009.1 GCA_013812235.1 Actinomycetota bacterium
GAGCCGGCCGCGCGCTGCGTGTACCAGTCGCGCCCGAACTTCTCCTGCAGGAACGTCGAGAGCTGCGACTCGAGCGCCCAGGCCCGCAGGTACGCGTGCACGTAGTAGCGCCCGTCCATGTCCCACAGGTAGTCCTCGGGCGCCGGCGTGATCTTCACCGCGTCCGCCTGCAGCTCGACGTAGCGGGATTGCAGCGCGCGCGGATCGTCGGCCTGGTGGAACTCGATCTCGTAGAGGAGCTTCGCGCAGTAGCGGCGGACGAAGTAGAGGAGGATCGCGGCACCCTCGGCCGCGTACTCGCGCGGCTTGGGGAAGTCGAGCATCCGTGAGAGCCAGCCGGCGTCGTCGGTCAGGTGCTCGAGGAGCATCGCCCAGCCTTCGGTGACGGCGTTGTCGCCGAGCCGCTTGTCCTCGACCGAGAGCGACGAGGAGGTGTGTGCGAAGTGCTCGGCGTGGCCGGCCTCGTGGAAGAGCGCGCTCCAGTCGTCGGCGCCGCCGGTCGGCTTGATCACGAGCATCACCTTGTCGGGCACCTCGATCGGCACGCAGAACGCGCGCGGGTCCTTCAGCGGACGGTTCTCGACGTCGAGGATGACGTTCTCCTGCCCGTCGAGGTCGACGCCGAGGTCCTTGAGCGTCGCGCGGAGCGCGGGGAGCATCCGGTCGGCGGGGAAGCCGGCGTCCCACGACGGTGCGCGCATCATGCGGTCCTTGTCCCAGCGCTCTGCCTCCGAGAGCGGTATCCCGACGCGGTCACGGAAGAGCTTGTCCGCGAGCTTCGTGTGCAGCTGCTCGGTCGACGTCAGGAACGCGCGGCACTGGTCGGCCAGCCCTTCCAGGTCGAAGCCGAAGTTCTTGTAGAGCTCGAAGTAGTTCTCCGCCCCGAGCTGTCGCACCGCGTCGCGAACACGTGTGTGCGATTCGAGGTAGAGCGGGTTCAGGTGCTCGTCCACGAGCTCGTTCCGGAACCGCTCGAGGCGCTCACGCTTGCCCCGGTCGGCCTCGTTCATGATCGTCGGCTTGATCATCCGGAAGGGAATCTCCTCGCCGTCGACGGTCGTCTTGAGCTCCGCTTCCTTCTGGGCGAGCTTCTCCTCGAGCTCCTTGGTCAGCTGCCCGAGGTACCCCTCGCAGGCGAAGCGCCAGAGCTCGCGGATCCTCGAGCTGCCGTTCACCGCAGCCCCGATCGATCGCGCCTGCTCGATCGTCGTCAGGTCGGCGAACTCGCCGTAGATCGCCTCGAGCTCGAGCCGTTCCTTGTGCCCGGCGAAGTGCAGGTAGTACTCCTCGTCAAGCCGCGCGATGAAGCGGTCGGCCCGCCCGCGGTAGTCGTCGAGGTCGCGTGCGGATGCGGGAGCGACGGTCGGCATCGGGTTCGTAGGATAGTCAGATGCGCGAGATCAGCCTCTCCACCGACCGGCGGACCCAACTCGTGGACATCACGGGACAGGTCCAGGAAGCGCTCGACGGGGATGCGGCCGCGGCGTCCGCCGCGCTCGTCTTCGTCCCCCACACGACGGCGGGCGTGACGATCAACGAGCACGCCGACCCGGCGGTCGCGCGGGACTTCGAGAAGGCGCTCGAGCGGATGGTCGCCGACGAGTGGGGGTGGGAACACCTGGAGGAGGGCGAGGAGAACGCCCCGTCGCACATCCGCGCGGCGTTGATGAGCCCGCAGGTGCTCGTGCCGATCCGGGGCGGGCAGCTCGCGCTCGGAACGTGGCAGGGCATCTTCTTCTGCGAGTTCGACGGGCCCCGCAAGCGGACCGTCTACGTCTCGACGCTTCGCTGATGATCGAGGTCGTCGACCTCACGAAGCGCTACGGCAAGGTACTCGCAGTCGACCACCTGTCGTTTCGCGCCGATCCCGGCCGGGTCACGGGGTTCCTCGGCCCGAACGGGGCCGGCAAGACTACGACCCTGCGCGCGCTCGTCGGCCTCCTCCACCCGACGTCGGGTAGTGCCACCGTTCTCGGCCGACGCTACGTCGACCTCGACGAACCTGGGCAGCGCGTCGGCGCAATCCTCGAGGTCAACGCCTTTCACCCGGGCCGGTCGGGGCGGAACCACCTGCGCACGCTCGCGCGAGCGGGCGGGATCGACGAGCGCCGGGTCGACGAGGTGCTCGAGGAAGTCGACCTGACCGCGGCCGCGCGGCGCAGGGTGAAGGGCTACTCGCTCGGGATGAAGCAGCGGCTCGCACTCGCCGGTGCGCTCCTCGGACACCCAGAAATCCTCGTGCTCGACGAGCCCGCGAACGGCCTCGACCCGCAAGGGATTCGGTGGCTCCGCGACTTGCTTCGCAGGCTCGCCGACCAGGGTCGCACAGTACTCGTCTCGAGCCACGTGCTCGCCGAGATGGCCCAGCTCGCAGACGACGTCGTGATCATCGCGAAGGGGCGCTCGGTCGCCCAGTCGTCGATCGAGGCCGTGCTGGTGGGCGTCGGACGCGGGACGCGCGTCCGCTCGCCCGAGCGAGATCGGTTGCTCGCCGCGCTCGGGCGAGAGGGGATCGAAACCGCGCCCTATGAGCAGGACGCTCTGATCGTCAAAGCCGAGGCGCCGCGAGTCGGCGAGCTCGCGGCCCGTGAAGGCGTCGTGCTCCACGAGCTCGTCGCGGAGTCGGGAACGCTCGAGGACGTCTTCCTCGAGCTGACCGAAGGGGAGAGCTCACCCTCGTGAGGTTGCTCGCCGCGGAGCTGCTGAAGCTTCGCACGACGCGGGTCACGTACGTACTGATCGGGGTGGCCGTGCTGATGAGCGGTCTCGCCGCCGCGGCGATCGTCGGCTCGGGCTCACTCGGTGACGACGGCTGGTTGGAGCTTGCCCAGGGCGCGGGGTTCTCGACGACGCTCGCCACGATCGTCGGGATCCTGCTCGTCACCAACGAGTACCGGCACGGGACGATCACGACGACGTTCCTGGCCGAGCCACGGCGCGTGCGGGTCCTCGTTGCGAAGCTCGCTGCGGCGCTCCTCGCCGGCGTCGCGCTCGCGTTCGCGTCGATCGTGACGACGGCCCTCGTTGCCCTGCCGTGGGCGGCCGCGCGGGGAGACGCGCTCCCGCTCGACGGGCACGCGCTCGAGGCGGTTGGGCGCATGCTGCTCGGGTTCGCGCTCTCCGCCGCGCTCGGCGCCGCGGTCGGCGCGATCATCCAGAACCAGGTCGGTTCGATCATCGTGGTCTTCGTCTGGTTCCTGATCGTCGAGTCGATCGTCGGGGTGCTGGCGGCGCTCGTCTTCGGCGACCTCGGCGAGCCGGATCCCGTCTCCCCGTACCTGCCGGGCAGTGCCCTCGGCGGGATCATCGGCGGCGAGGGGAGCGAGTTCATGTTGCGTGGCGGCCCCGCGGCGCTCCTCGCCCTCGGCTACGTCGCCGCGCTCGCGGTCCTCGCCGCGTTCTCGATGACGCGCCGCGACCCGTAACCTCAGGGCATGGCCCCACCGGTCGCGATGAACCAGGAGCTTGAGCTCACGATCGATTCGCTCGCCTACGGCGGGAACGGTGTCGCGCGGTTGAACGGCTTCGTCGTGTTCGTACGTCGGGGGCTCCCGGGCGACACGGTGCGCGCGCGCGTGACGAAGGTCAAGCGAAACCACGCAGAGGCGCTCGCGACTGAGATCCTCGCGCCGGGGCCCGTGCGTGTCGACGCCCCGTGTGCGCACTATCCAGCCTGCGGCGGCTGCCGCTTCCAGGACCTCGCCTACGACGCGCAACTCGCAGCGAAGGCCGACCAGGTCGCCGATGCGCTGCGCAGGCTAGGCGGCATTGCCGATCCGCCGCTCGAGCAGATCGTCCCCGCTGCTTCCGTCTTCCACTACCGGAACAAGATGGAGTACTCGTTCACGCAGTACGAGGATGGCCCGACGCTCGGTCTGCACAAGGCGGGCCGCTGGGACGAGGTGCTCGAGATCGAACAGTGCTGGCTCACGACCGACCTCGGCAACGACGTGCGCAACGCGGTTCGCGCCTGGGCGCGCGAGGAGGGGCTTCGGGCGTACGACCAGGAGACCCACAACGGATACCTCCGCCACCTCGTCTACCGGGAGGGGCGCAACACCGGTCAGGTGCTCGTGCAGCTCGTGACCGCGGAGGGCGAGCGCTTCGAGACGGGGTACTTCGTCGAGGCGATGCGCCGGTTCCCGGAGGTCCGCGCCGTCCACTGGGCGATCAACGATTCGCCCGCCGAGGTGACGAACCTGCCGACGAAGCTGCTCTGGGGCGACGACTCGATCGAGGAGCAGCTGTGCGGCCTGCGCTTCCGCGTCAGCCCGAACGCGTTCCTGCAGACGAACACCGAGATGGCTGAGCGGCTGTACCTGATCGTCGGCGAGTACGCGGCGCTCACAGGCACCGAGACCGTCTGGGACCTCTACTGCGGGATCGGCTCGATCGGCCTGACGCTCGCAGGCGACGCGCTGACGGTGTGGGGGATCGAGGTCTCCGAGGAGTCGGTCGCGCGCGCGATCGAGAACGCGGAGCTGAACGGGATCACGAACTCTGCTTTCTTCGCCGGCAACGTCGGGCTGGCGATCGAGGAGCTGCGCGAGCGCTCCGGGGCGCCGGACCTCGTCGTCGTCGACCCGCCGCGCGCTGGCCTCGCTGGCAAGGCGCTTCGCCGCCTGGGGCGAATCGGCGCGCCCAGGATCGTCTACGTCTCATGCAACCCGACCACGCTTGCCTCCGACCTGAAGACGCTGCGCGAGCAGTTCGGCTACGAGCTCCGCCGCGCCCAGCCGGTGGACATGTTCCCGCACACGCCGCACGTCGAGTGCGTGACGGTGCTGGAGAAAACCGGTCCGACGCTCGAGTCGTAGGTACGGCTAAGGAGGCGGGTGTTCCCCTGCCGACTCCCGATGGGCGGGTGGCCCGGGCTCCCGCGTCGCCCGCCCGTCCCCTCGCTGTTCACCCCACATCCGCCAGAGCAGGTCGGCGTTGGCGACGAGGAAGCCGATCGCGAGCAGGGGTAGAGCCGGCAGACCGTCGACCTCGAGGAAGTACGTCCCCGAGAGAGTCAGACCGAACGAGGCTGTCATCGCGATCCAGGTCGCACGGCGCCGGAGCTTGAAACGGTCAGCCGCCGCGAGGAAGAGTGCGAAGAAGAGCAGGTCGGGCAGGCCGAGCTTCGCCGTCGAGTCGACGCTGTCGACCCGCAGATCGGTCGGTGCTCGTTCGTCGGACGTCGGCGGGCCCCTGCGCTCCCCGTCGTTGGCGTCCTCGGACCTCGCGGCGATCGACGCCGAAGGGCCCCCGTCGCGGGCGACGATGCGATAGCGGTAGTCCCGGCCCGCGTCGAGCGCTCCCTCGAGGTAGCCGATCCGGCCGTTGTCGTTGTCGTCTCGGACGGGGTCGTCGTTTCGCTTGCCGCCGGGGTCTCGGTAGACGTCGAAGGTCGTCGTGCCGGCGAGCGGCTCGCGCCAGGCGACGAACACCTGCCGCTCGCCCATCAGCGGGAACGAGAACGAGAACGCGTTGAACACCTCGGGGCGCTCGGTGATGATGTGGCGGGTCGGTCCGCGCCAGACCGAGTACGAGTCGACGATCGGGATCAGCAGCGCGACGAGCGCGACCCAGAGCGCGGTCTCAAAGAACCCCAGGAACCAGAACGCCACCGTGGTCGCCGCGCCGAGCTTCGCGAAGTTCGCGAGCACCTCGAAGCCGGCCAAGCTCGCGACGACCGCAACCGCCCCGAGCGCCAGCGCGATCCAGAGCAGCCGATTCGCGCGCCGCAGGGGCAGCGCAACCCAGACGAGCGCGAACACCGCCGGGATGAGGACGAACGCGACGAAGAGCACGTCGGCGGTCGTCGGCAGGTTCGGCAGGGGCCGGAAGGCGAGGTAGTACGCGAGCAGCGCGCCGAGCAGTGCGAGCCCGGCGGCCACGCGCGGCGTCAGTACGGCGGTAACTCGGCCCACCACGCTCCGGCGGTCTTGAAGGCCTGCCAGAAGCTCGTCTTCGCCGCCTGGTCGTCCAGGGAGGCGTCGATGTCCGGCACGAGCAGCGCGTCGATCGTCGGGGTGAATCGCTGAAGCTCCCCGAGCCGCTCCTCGATCGGCGTCGCGAGCGGGAACGCGAGCGAGTTCACGAACGCGAGCGCGTCTTCGCCCATCACGACGACGAGCTTCGGCTGGACGATGTGCAGCTCCCGGGTCAGCTGTGAGCGGGCCTCCTCCTCGTCCTGTCCGGCGAACTTGATGCAGTTCGTGCCGTAGACGGCGAGCGGGTCGATGCGGAGGCGCTGGAGCGACTTCAGGATCGCCTGCCCGGCCCGCCCGAAGTAGGCGACCCCCTCCTGTGCCTCCGCCGGCTGCGGGCCGTACTTGACCATGAACAGATCCGCGAGCGGGTGGCCGGAGCCGATCACCGGGAACGCGCCCTCTGGCGCGGACCGCGCGATCTCCTCTCCGAGCTCGTTCGTCTCGGAAATCGCTTTTTGCAGGTACTTCTCGGAGATCTCGTCGGAGGGCACGGCTACCACGGCGGGTCCTAGAGTTTCGGGATCAGCGGACTCTTTCCTTGGCCTGCGCCGCCCACTTGAGCGACTGGAGGTAGAGGAGCGAGCGCGGGCGGCGCTGGACCTGCGCGCTGCGGAGGCTGAGCATGAACTCCTCGGGCCCATCGAAGGCGCGCATCCGCAGCACGCCGGTGCCGACGCCCTGCAGCACGTGCGCGTCCGACCCGGCGCCCATCTGGAGCTCGTACTTGCGCGCGAAGCGCAGCGCTTCCTCGTTGTACGTCTCGAACAGAAGCCGCGCGTTGTAGACCTCCAGGACGTCGATCTGCGCGAGGTGGCCCTGGATCGTCGCCGGGTCGGGAACCGTGTGGATGCGGTCGAAGGGGTGGGGGAGGTACACGATCCCGCCCTGCTCGCGAATCGCCGCGATCGTGTCGACGAACGACATCCCACACGGGATCTCCTCGCGGAGGAACAGCCCGATCACCTCACCCTGAGCATCGGTCTTGACCTCTTCGCCCAGGATCACGATCAGCTCGCGGCCTCGTGCCTGCTCGACCGCTTCGAGCGCGCCGCCGAAGACGTTGTGGTCGGTGACCGCGATCGCCCCGAGGCCCGTCTCCTCCGCGTGATCGAGCAGCTCGGCCACAGGGATCTGGCAGTCGTGCGACCAGCTCGTGTGCAGGTGCAAGTCGGCGAGGATCCAGGGGCGGTCGGGGAGCGGGTCGCCGGTGCGCGCCGGGCGCCGCCGCGCTGCGAGCCCCTCGTAGAGCGTCGCCAGCTCGCCGGCCACCGCCTGGAAGCTCTGCGGCTCGGCCCACGCGCGCGCCTTGCTTCCCTCGCGCGCACGGTGCTCGGC
>JACCTU010000010.1 GCA_013812235.1 Actinomycetota bacterium
GCGCTCAGCGACTGCGAGCTCCCGCTGGCGGCGGCCAGGCTCGAGGAGCAGCGCGTCAAGGCGCTCGAGCAGCGGATCGAGGCCGACCTGGCGAGCGGCCGTTCGTCGGAGCTCGTCGGGGAGCTCGAGTCGCTCGTCGCCGAGCACCCGCTGCGCGAGCCGTTCCGGGCCCAGCTGATGCTCGCGCTCTACCGCGCGGGCCGTCAGGCCGAGGCGCTCGACTCGTATCGAGCCGCGCGTGCCACCCTCCTCGACGAGCTCGGGATCGAGCCCAGCCCCCGCCTCCAGCAGCTCGAGCAGGCGATCCTCCGCCAGGACGACTCGCTCGCGGCAGCCGCGGAACGAACCCTCACCGCAACCGCGCTCTTCCTCGACCTCGGGATCCAGGGCGAGGTCGAAGCCGTCGCCGGCCGCGCGTTCGCGCTCGCGACCGAGGAGCTCTCCGCAACGGCCGAGCGCGTCGAGCGCGGGCTCGCGGACGCGGTGCTCGCCGTGTTCACGGACGCCGACCACGCAGTCGAGGCGGCGATCCGAACTCGAGATCGCCTAACCGCCGAGCTCGGTGACGCGGTGCAGCCGCGGGTGGGACTCGCGACAGCGGAGCTCACCCTCGCCGATCGCGTGGAGGGAGTCGCGGCCGTCCTGGCGGCGCGCCGCGTCCGAGAGGCCAAACCGGGCGAGGTCGTGGCCGGTGAGCGAACTGCCGCCGCAGCACGTGCGCACAGCTTCACGCACCGCGGGGACTGCTATGTCGCGACCGCTTGACCTGCGAGACCCAGCTCGTGCGACGATTGCCGTGTGATCGAACCGAGGCGATGGCCGAGCCGAGTGCGAGTCGTGGCGGCCCGACGGGTCCGCGCGGGAGTCGAACGTGCGCTCGAGCGACGCTTGGGGGTCGACACGGCCGAGCACGTCTACCACGAAGACCTCGGGGTCGCGACCGAGAATCGCGTCTGGCACGATCCATCTGCGTGGCTAGCGCTCCGCCGTGCTCTGCGCAGGCTCACTCCGACAGAGGATGACGTGTTCGTCGACTACGGCTCGGGGCTCGGCCGGGCTCTTCTCGTTGCCGCGGAGCTCCCGTTCCGGCGCATCATCGGCGTCGAGGTGTCGGAGGCACTCAACGAGCGTGCGCGGGCGAACATCTCGCGCAAGGCGGGACGCGCCAGGTGCAATGACGTCGAGTTGGTCGCCGCCGACGCGCTCGAGTGGGATGTCCCCCCAGACGTGACGGTCGCCTATCTCTACTGCCCGTTCACGGGCGATGTCTTCGACGGAGTGCTCGCTCGGATGCTCGCGTCGATCGACGAGCATCCGCGTCCCCTACGGCTCGTCTACAACTACCCGGTCGAGCACGAGCGCGTGCTGGCGAGCGGCCGAGTCCGGCTGCTCGACGCAATCTCGTCTGTCTGGCCGCCTGGATCACTTCGCGCTCCCGAGGTCATCCTCACCTACCTCGCGCTGCCCTGCGACGCGTCCTTGGCCGACGAGTACATCGCGCGCTTTCCCCGGCGGCTCCGCCGCGGTCGGCACTGGCTCGGGCCCTACCGGCCGCACTTCGTGCTCGAGAAACCTGCCCGACTCGGGGGCGTCGTCCTCGACGCCGAATCGAAGAGCTAAGAGGGCTCCGGCTCGGCCGGGGGCTGCATGGTCGCCCCTGGGAGCGGGAACGGCCGCGGCTTCGGCTGGCGTCGGGGTTCCCCGGCGGGCTTCGACGCGGGCTCCGGCTCCGGCTCCGCATCCGGGAAGACGTCCTCTTCGGGGTCCCCGGCGAGCAGGCGGAGGAACTGCTCCTTGTCGATCGTCTCGCGCTCGATCAGGATGTTCGAGATCCGGTGGAGCTCCTCCATGTGCTCCCGGAGCACGTTGTGCGCCATCTCATGCGCCTCCAGGATGATCCGGCGGATCTCGTCGTCGATCTCGCGCGCGACCTCCTCGGAGTAGTCGGGCTCCGCGTGCATCTCGCGGCCGAGGAACGGCAGCTCGTGGTTGCGGCCGAGCACGCGCGGCCCGAGCTTCTCGCTCATCCCGAAGCGCATCACCATCTGCTTCGAGGTCGACGTGACCTTCTCGAGATCGTTCGCAGCGCCGGTCGTCACCTCGTTGAAGACGATCTCCTCCGCGGCACGGCCGCCGAGCGTCATGGCGAGGTTGCCCATCAGCGACTTCTTCGTCGTCAGGTAGCGGTCCTCCCGCGGCAGCGAGATCGTGTACCCGAGCGCCTGCCCGCGGCCGATGATCGAGATCTTGTGGACGTCGGTGTCCTGGTCGAGGTAGTGGCCGACGATCGCGTGCCCGAGCTCGTGGTAGGCAGTGATGCGCCGCTCCTCCTCGGAGAAGAGTCGCGTCTTCTTCTCCGGACCGGCGATCACGCGCATGACGCCTTCCTCGAGCTCCTCCTGCTCGATCATCTTCTTGCCGCGGCGCGCTGCGAGGAGCGCCGCCTCGTTGATCAGGTTCGCGAGGTCGGCGCCGGTGAAGCCCGGCGTTCCCGCGGCGAGCGTCTCGAGGTCGATCGACGGCTCGAGCGGCTTGCCCTTCGAGTGCACTTCCAGGATCTTCTTGCGGCCGCTGCGGTCGGGACGGTCGACGACGATCTGCCGGTCGAAGCGTCCGGGGCGCAGCAGCGCGGGGTCGAGGATGTCGGGGCGGTTCGTCGCCGCGATCAAGATGATGTTGTCCTTCAGCTCGAACCCGTCCATCTCGACGAGGAGCTGGTTCAGCGTCTGCTCGCGCTCGTCGTGGCCGCCGCCCAGGCCGGCGCCGCGATGGCGGCCGACCGCATCGATCTCGTCCATGAAGATGATGCAGGGCGACGCCTGCTTCGCCTGCTCGAACAGGTCGCGCACGCGCGAGGCGCCCACGCCGACGAACATCTCGACGAAGTCGGAGCCGGAGATCGAGAAGAACGGCACGCCCGCCTCGCCCGCGACCGCGCGCGCGAGCAGCGTCTTACCGGTGCCGGGCGGCCCATAGAGCAGCACTCCCTTCGGGATGCGCGCGCCGAGCGCCTGGAACTTCTTCGGGTTCTCGAGGAACTCCTTGATCTCGTGCAGCTCCTCGACCGCCTCGTCCGCGCCCGCGACGTCCTTGAAGCCGATCTTCGGCGTGTCGGGCGTCATCCGCTTCGCGCGCGACTTCCCGAACGACATCACCTTCGAGCCGCCGCCCTGCACCTGGTTCATCAGGAAGATCCAGAAGCCGATGAGCAGGATGAACGGCAGCATCGTCGAGAGCAGGATCCAGATCGCCGACGAGCCCGTGCCCTTCGAGTCGAAAGCGACGCCCTGCTCTGTGAGCAGGCTCTCGAAGTTCTCCTGCGACTGGTCGGTCGGGTAGTTGACCTTCGCGGTCGTGTCGTCCTTGTACTTGACCGTGACCCCGTGCTTCTTCGGGTCGAAGACGACGCTGTCGATCTGAGAGGGGTTCGACCTGACCTGGTCCTGCACCTGCGAGTAGGTCACGTCGCGCTGCTTCGAGTCGTTCCCGCGGAGCGTCTCGCTCGCCAGCCAGGCGAGCGCCACGATCACGAGCAGGGGAAAAAACGCGCTGCGAAAGAAGCGATTCACGCCTGTTGAGGGTAGCAGCCCCCTTCGGGGCTACCTGGCCCTTTCGGGGAAGTTTTCGGCGTTCGGGATGAGCGCCTCGTCCAGGACGCCCACGTACGGGAGGTTTCTGTACTTCTCATCGAAATCCAATCCGTACCCGACGACGAAACTGTTCGGAATCTCGAACCCGACGTAGCGCACGGGCACGTCGATCTCGCGGCGCGCCGGCTTGGTCAGGAGCGCGCAGATCTCGAGCGAGGCAGGCTCGCGGGACTCGAGGTTGCGCATCAGATAGGACAGGGTGAGCCCCGAGTCGATGATGTCCTCGACGACGAGGACGTCACGCCCCTCGATGTTCATGTCGAGGTCCTTGAGGATCCGGACGACGCCCGACGACTCCGTCGCCCCGGCGTAGCTCGAGATCGCCATGAAGTCGATCTCACAGGGAACGGTCAGGTGGCGCATCAGGTCGCTCATGAAGAAGACCGCGCCTTTGAGGACACCGACGAGCAGCAGGTCGTGGCCCACGTAGTCGTTCGAGATCTCCTCGCCGAGCTCGGCGACCCGCCGCTTCAGCGTCCCCTCGTCGATCAGCGTCTCGCTGATCGCGCGCTCGAGCTCAGCTTGCGACACGCTCCGCCTTCACGCCCGGCGCGTCCACGATCCCCGGCACGGCGACGACCTCGTCCCCGCGCACCACGAGCGGCCAGGCCTCGCGTTGCGAGCGTGGAATCTTGGCGTCGACGAACACGTCTTGGATCTTCCTCCCGCGCCCCGCGAGCCGGTCGCCCGGGCGCCACCCTCGTACCTTAAGCCCTTTCTCCTCGGCGCTGATCCGCCAGGCCCCCCAGGCCACCTCTCCGTCGAGCGTGGTGGCTGAGCGCTCGAGCCAGACCGAGTCGTACTCGCGGACGGCGCTGACGCCGCCGCCGAGGTCGAGCCTGCGCGTGACGCCGGTGCCGGCAAGGAGCTCGCGCAGCGAATCGTCCTCGGCGAGGAGTGAGAGCAGGTTCCGCTCGGCACCGGGGTGGAGCTCGCGCAGGAGCGGCAGGATCCGCTCGCGGACGAGGCCGCGCTTCGTATCAGTGTTCGAGCTGTCGGTCCGAAACGCGAGCCCGACCGTGGCGCAGTAGGCCGCGGTCTCCTCGCGCGTCAGCGCGAGCAGAGGGCGGACGACGCCGTCGGCGCGCTTCGCCTCGATCCCCGACGCGGCGCCGCGGGAGACGAGCCGGTAGAGAACTGTCTCCACCTGATCCGAGGCGGTGTGCCCGGTCGCGCGCAGGCGGTCGGTCGCGAACGAGTAGCGGATCGCGCGCAGCTCGTCCTCGGTCGAGCCGCCCCGCCCGTCGACGACCTCGGCGCCGAGGACCTCGCG
>JACCTU010000017.1 GCA_013812235.1 Actinomycetota bacterium
CTCCAGCGGTGCGCCCGACGGGCGATTCGAGGTGGCGCCTACTAGCGCCTGGCGCGAAGCGTCGAGCGCTTGGTGATCGTGTTGCCCGAGGCATCCCGGGCGGTGACGACAAGCGTCAGGGTAAGGCGCTTGCTCCTGGCGAGCTGCTCTTTCGCCGCGGTGGTGAAGCCGACCCGGAACGTCGTGGTGCCTGCGACGTCCGTGGTGAGCGTCCTGCCGCCGCCGACCTGGCGGCTGCCGAGCAGGATCCGAGAGGTGAGGCTGCAGCTCTCCGAGCACGTCGCACGGAGGGTGACCCCATTCCTGAGCAGAGTGCGGATCTTCGGCGAGTAGCTCGCGGCGATCCCGAGGGTCGGAGCTGCCGTGTCGTTCGGCGCGGTGCCGGCCGACGCGAGAGCGCGAATGGCGGTGCTGCCGCCGATCCGGCCGACGAGAGTCGCTGCGCCGGTGGCCAGATTGATCCTGTAGAGGCTTGACGAGAGGCTTGGGGAAACCTGGAGCGCCGCATAGGCGACACCGTCGACAGCGGAGATGTCGAAGCCGGCGTTGTCACCCGCGTCGACCCCGAGCGAGCCGACACTGACCAGCGTTCCGGCGTTCGGCGGGTTCTGGATCGCGAGAAAGTCGCGGCCCGCATCGAGTGCGAAGAGGGTCGTGGTCGTCGCGCCCGCCACGCTGTTCGTGTACGCCGAGCCGACGACGCGGGGCGTCGAGGAAGTGCCGGCGTCGCCGGAGGCGTAGGTCAGGGTGCCATCGACGGCGGCAGTCGAACCCGTGTCGGGGTTGAGACGCAAGTTCTGGCGTGCGTCCGACGTGACGCGGATGCGGTCGACCGTCGGGTTGAAGTCGAAACCGAACGAGGTGCCGGCGAGCGCGGGAACGAACGGCCCAGTGCCGACGGCTGTCGCTGAGCCGCTCGCTGCGTCGATCCGGTAAAGGCGGCTCGCGCTGCTCAGGCCGAAAAGCTGCCTGTTCGCCGGGCGCACGTCGAGGCCCACGATCTGCTCACCTGCCGCAAGACCCGTGAAGGTGACACGGCTGATCGCTGTCGGTGTAGTGCTGTTGAAGGCGACGAGGCGGTTCTGGGTGTCGACGCCGTAGAAGAGCTCCGCCGCGTCCGCGGTGCCCGCACGGCCGAGACTGGCCGCGCAGAGAAGCGCCGTGACGAGCAAGATCAAGCGTGTCCGAGACATGTAAAGGCTCCCCTTCGAGTATGTCCAGCGATTCGTCACGGAGTCCGATTCGGTTGGCGCGAGCCACCGGCGTTTACAGACTTGATACAGGTGATCGAACGGTGCCCTGAGCGCTTCCGACGGGGGGTGTCAAAAGAGAAGCCCCGCGTGGAGCGGGGCTTCCTGAGGAGCGGGCGATGGGACTCGAACCCACGACCCTCAGCTTGGGAAGCTGATGCTCTACCAACTGAGCTACACCCGCGTGGTCCGCAAATTGTAGCCCGGACGAAGCGAGGGGCCGCCGCCGCAGCGTGGCCCCTCGATCGGGATCGTAGGCCGTCGGTCGGCGGAAGGGAAGCGCAATACTTAGTCTGCAGACGACTTCCGGAGGGGGAACGATGACCGTGATCGCACCCGAGCTCGAGCTCACCGCCAGAGCCCTCGTCGCGCCCGGGAAGGGGATCCTGGCCGCGGACGAGAGCGACGGCACGATCAAGAAGCGCTTCGACTCGATCGGCGTCGAGTCGACCGAGGAGAACCGCCGCGCCTACCGCGACCTGCTTTTCTCGACCGAAGGGGTCGAGGGCTACATCTCCGGCGTGATCCTCTACGACGAGACGATCCGCCAAGAAGCTTCCGACGGGACGCCGTTCCCCGAGCTGCTCGCGTCGAAGGGAGTGATCCCTGGGATCAAGGTCGACCTCGGCGCGAAGCCGCTCGCGCTCGCGCCCGGCGAGACAATCACCGAGGGTCTCGACGGGCTGCGCGGCCGGCTCGAGGAGTACCGCGGGCTCGGCGCGCGCTTCGCGAAGTGGCGCGCCACCTACTCGATCGGGGAGAACCTCCCGAGCGAGTACTGCGTCTGGACGAACGCGCACGCGCTCGCACGCTATGCGGCGCTCTGCCAGGAAGCAGGGATCGTCCCGATCGTCGAGCCGGAGGTGCTGCAGGACGGCGCGCACACGATCGACGAGTCGGCGAAGGTCACAGGCCGCGTACTCCAGGGCGTCTACACGGAGCTCCGCGACCAGCGAGTCGACTTCGCCGGCACCCTCCTGAAGCCCAACATGGTCCTCTCGGGCTACGACGCGTCAGACCGAGCGGGCGCTGACGAGGTCGCAGAGCGAACGCTCGACGTCTTCTACCGGCACGTCCCCGCCGCGGTGCCGGGGATCGTCTTCCTCTCCGGCGGCCAGTCGGACGCAGACGCGACCGCGCATCTCAACGCGATGAACGCGCGCGGTCCGCACCCGTGGCAGCTCTCCTTCTCGTACGGACGCGCGCTGCAGGCGCCGGCGCTCAAGGCATGGGCCGGCTCGAACGTCGAGGCGGGCCAACGCGCGTACTACCACCGCGCGAAGCTGAACAGCGCCGCACGCTCGGGCTCGTACGCGCCGGAGATGGAGACAGCGTCCGTCTAGGCGTGCCCCGGTGCCAGGCACCAGGGCGGCGTGTCCGAACTAGCGGTAGTCGACGCCCGACAGGCGGGAGAGCTTCTCGAAGGCGTGCTCGGCCTCGATTCGCCGCACCGTGCCGGAACGCGAGCGCATCACGATCGACTCGGTGATCACCTTGTCCTGCGTGTAGCGCACGCCGCGAAGCAGCGCACCCGACGTGACGCCTGTTGCCGCGACGAAGACGTCCTCGCCCGCGACGAGATCGTCGGTCGTCAAGACGCGCTCGACGTCGTAGCCCGCCTCGACGAGACGCCGCTTCTCGTCATCGTCGCGGGGCCAGAGCTTTCCTTGAAGCGCACCGCCGAGGCACTTGATCGCGGCGGCAGCGATGACGCCCTCCGGCGTGCCGCCGATCCCCATCAGCAGGTCGACGTCCGCGATACCCCCGTGCGCGGCCGCGATCGCCGGTGCGACGTCGCCGTCGCGGATCAGCACGACACGAGCTCCCGCCTTCCGCAGGTCGGCGATCAGCTGCGTGTGGCGGTCACGCTCGAGCACGATTACCGTCACGTCGCGCGGGTGCTTGCCCGTCGCCTCCGCAACGCGGCCGACGTTCACCTCCGGCGTCGCGTTGATGTCGATCGCCTCGGCTGCCTCGGGCCCGGTCGCGATCTTGTCCATGTAGACCGCGGCGCCCGGGAAGAACATGGTGCCGCGCTCTGCGACGGCGATCACGGCAATCGCGTTCGCCTGCCCGAGTGCGGTCAGCCGAGTGCCTTCGAGTGGATCGACGGCGACGTCGACCGAGGGCCCAAAGCCCGACCCGATCGACTCGCCGTTGAAGAGCATCGGAGCTTCGTCCTTCTCCCCCTCGCCGATCACCACGACCCCGTCCATCTGCACGGTGTCGAGCATCAGCCGCATCCCGTCGACGGCGGCCTGATCGGCGGCGTTCTTGTCGCCGCGGCCGATCCAGCGTCCGGCACCCATCGCGGCGGCCTCGGTGACCCGCACGAGCTCGAGCGCGAGGTTCCGGTCGGGCGGAGTCCCGGCGCCGCCGGCCCGCTCGCTGGTCTCGAAGGCCTGCGTCACGACCGTGATCCTAGGGGAACGACCTCGGGCGCGGCTGCGTCCTCAGGCTCCAGGAAGACCACCGTCGCGCCCGCAGCGATCACGAGCGCGCCCCCGACGACAATCTGCCAGTCGAGCGACTCGCCGAGGAACGCCCAGGCCATCAGCGCCGCCGAGACCGGCTCGATGTAAGCCAGGATCCCGATCGTCTGAGCGGTCACGTGACGGAGCGACCAGATGTAGAGATAGCCGGAAAGCGCGGTGAAGACGACACCGAGCGCGAGCACTGCCGGCAGCTCGTTCGCCGTCGGGAGCACGCGGTCCGCGTCGAGCAGCAGCGGCGAGACCGCGATCGCCGCGATCGCGTACGTCCAGAACGAGAGGGTCAGCACGGGCAGGTCGGCGACGATCCGCTTCGTCAGCAGCACGAGAGCCGCGTACGTCGCGGCCGTGAGCAGTCCCGTGAGGAGCGCGAACGGGCGCACCGCCCCTCCGTCCACCCCACCGAGCGCGACCAGCGCGACACCCGCCCCCGCCGGGACGAGCGCCGCGAGCGCGACGCGGCTCCGCCGCTCCGGCAGGACGAGCGGCGCGAGCAGCGCGATCGCAAGCGGCGCGAGATAGGCCAGCAGCACCGCGACGGCGACCGACGAGAGCTTGATCGTCGCGAAGTAGAGGAACCAGTGCGCCGCGAGCGTCACGCCGATGAGTGCGACGACCCCGCGGTGTCTGGTCAGCCGCAGCAGGCCCAGCCGGCGGAGGACGACCGCCACGAACAAGAGGGTCGCTCCGGCGAACGCGAGCCGGTAGAACGCGAGCACCTGCGCGTCGAGGTCGACCTTCCGGACGATGACCGCGATCAGCCCCCACGACGTGGCGAGCGTCGCGACGGCGAGCTTCCACCTCAACCGCTCACATCCGGTCGGGGGCTTCGACGCCGATCAGGTCGAGGCCGCGCGCGATCACCGCTTTCGTCGCGACCACGAGGCCGAGGCGGAACGGCTGCGCCTCGCCTTCGTCGATCACGCGGTGGTGGTGGTAGAAGCGGTGGAAGTCGTCGGCGACACGGATTGCGTAGTTCGGCAGCGCGTGCGGTGCGCGACGCTCGGTCGCCTCCGCAACGACCCCCGGGAACTCCGCGAGCCGCTTGACGAGGTCGCGCTCCTCGCGGGCGAGCTCTCCCGGCGGGTCGGCGGTCGGTTCCGCTCCCTCGATGTTGCGAAGGATCCCCGCGATCCGTGCGTGCGCGTACTGCACGTAGTAGACGGGGTTCTTCTCGGACTTCTCGCGTGCGAGGTCGACGTCGATCTCGATCGTCTGGTCGTGCCCGCGCGAGACGAGGTACCAGCGCGCGGCGTCGACGCCGACCTCGTCGACGAACTCGTCCAGGAAGACGACGTCGCCGCGGCGCTTGGACATCTTCGTCTGCTCGCCTCCGCGCGTGAGGTGCACGAGCTGGTAGAGCAGCACCTCGACACGATCCGGGTCGTACCCGAGCATGCGCGCGACCGCCGCGTACCAGTTGCGTGTCCCATGGTGGTCCGCGCCCAGGACGTAGAGCGCGTGGTCGAAGCCGCGCTCGAGCTTGTCGCGGAGGTAGACGACGTCCGCGGCGCGGTAGGTCGGCCGCCCACCCTCCGAACGGAGCAGCACGCGGTCGTCCTCGTCACCGTAGTCGGACGAGCGCGCCCAGACCGCACCGTCCTGCTCGTACGTGTCGAGCTTCGGGAGGATCTCCGGCAGCCGGCGCTGGAGCTCGCTCTGGAGCGCCCACGAGTCGAAGTGGATGCGGAACCGCTCGAGCGACGCCTCGATCTGCTCGAGCATCCGCGGCACCGGGTCTTTGTCGAGTGCTGCGAGCTCGCGGACGTAGTCGCCCTGATAGCCGTCCTCGGGCAATTCCTCCCCGCGCCGCACCGCCTCGATCGACTCACGGAAGAGCTCCATCTGCGCGCCCGAGTCGTTGTAGTAGTACTCGAGCTCGACGTGGTGGCCGGCAAACGAGAGCAGGCGCGCGACCGAGTCGCCGTACGCGCCGTTCCGCGCAGACGCGACGGTGATCGGTCCCGTCGGGTTCGCCGAGACCGCCTCGACCTGGAACCGTTCGCGCGGAGCCGCCCAGCCCGCCCCGTAGTCACTTCCTGCCGCGAGGATCTCGGCGAGCGCGTCGCGGTACCACTCGCGCGCAACCCAGAGGTTGAGGAAACCGGGGCCGGCAACCTCCGCACGCTCGACGCGTGGGCTTTGGGACACGACGTCGGCGAGCTCCTGGGCGAGATCACGCGGCGACTGTCTCCGCTGGGGGGCGAGCCGAAGTGCGATGTTCGTCGCGTAGTCGCCGTGGGCCGCGTCCGAGGGACGCTCGAGCTCGACCGGCGTTCCGGCCGCTTCCCCGACCTCGGCGGCGAGTCGCGTGACGGCATTCGTCGGGGACATGGGCTGTATCGTAGGAGCACAGTGGACGACGAGGCTCAAGAGCGGCACCTCAACATCCACCTCGACCCCGAGCACCTCGCGGGCGTCTACTCGAATTTCGCCAACGTCAGCTTCTCGAGCTACGAGTTCACGATCACCTTCGCGCGGATCGACCACGAGGTCGAGGAGGGTGACGTGCCGGGGGTCGTCGTCTCCCGGATCAACATGGCGCCGCAGTTCATGCGGGAGCTTCTCGACGCGATGACGGACTCGTGGTCGCGCTACGCGACCGCGCAGGGGATCAAGGACCTCCCCGAGACCGACCCGCGCGACCACTCGTAGACCACCCGTCCGCCATGCCGGAACGCCCGGCGAGCGTCGGATGCGTCCCGAAGGGAATCCTCCACCAGCGCGGCGGGCTCGGGTCGCGGACGCCCGCCTCGGCGAGATCGGCCAGGAGGCGCTTCGCGGCGGCGGGGTCGCGTGTGGTCTCGAGCGCGATCCAGTCCGCCTCCGCCTCGTAGCGACGGGAGATCGCGTTGACGATCGGCGTCGAGGCCAGCAGGAGCAGGAAGGCGACGAGGAGCGTGCGCGGGACGTCGTCCGGGATCCGGAGCGGCGCGAGGCGGGCGAGCAGTGCGAGCGCCGGCACCAGCAGCAGCACGAACCACGCAAGCCCCTTCCAGAGGTGCGCCCGCTTCACGTGGGCGAGCTCGTGTGCGACGAGGAACGCACGCTCGGCCGCGGGAAGCGCGAGCGTCGACTCCCAGAGGATGACGCGCTTCGTCGGCCCGATGCCGAGTGCCTCCGCGTTCAACTGGCGCGTGCGCCCGCGCGTGCGGCGCACCTCGACTTCCGGCCGCGGCAGGCCCTCGCGGGCCGCAAGCTCCTCGACCTGCCGCACGACCTCCAGGCGTCGCACCGGCTCGAGCCGGGGGCTGAGCAGCGGCTGCGCGACGATCACGGCGACGCCGACCGCGACGAACACCGGTGCACCTGCGACCCACCAGCGCCGTCCGAACCGTCTCGCAAACCACAGGGAGGCCGCGCAGGCGAACCCAAGCAGCGCGGCGCGCACGACGAGCGGCCCGAGCAGGTCGAAGAGCCACGTGCCGTACCCGAGCTCCGCGATCCCGTAGCGCCGCTGCCACCAG
>JACCTU010000030.1 GCA_013812235.1 Actinomycetota bacterium
GTGGTGGCGCGGGCGTGGTCGGCGTCCTGCCGGTCGACGCCATCGTGGGCTGCGCGACGTACTCGACCGGGTACTGCCCCTGCTCGAAGGGCCGCCACTCCGGGCTCTGACTCGGCTGCCGCCACTCGAACACGGCCCGGTTCTCCATCGCGGCGAGCATGAAGCGTCGCCAGATGTCCGCGGGGAACGTCCCACCCGCAACCGCGATCCCGTGCACGCTCTCCATCGGGATCTGCGCCTGTGGATAGCCGACCCAGACGACCGTCTCGAGCTGGGGGGTGAACCCCGCGAACCACGCGTCGGCGTGGTTGTCGGTCGTGCCGGTCTTGCCCGCCGCGGGGCGGCCGATCTGCGCCCCGACTCCGGTTCCCGAGTAGACGTTGTCTTCGAGGATCTGCGTCACCTCGTAGGCGACCCAGTCGGCCAGCACGCGCTTGCGCTTCGGCTTGCCCCAGTCCGTGTTCGTGTCCTCCTTGCCGTCCGAGAGCACGACCTTTCGGATTGCCATCGGCTTCGAGTAGATCCCGCCCGAAGCGATCGTCGCGTACGCGGCCGCCATCTCGAGCGGCGAGACCGAGATCGAGCCGAGACCCAACGCCGGCACGATCTCTTCACGCGGCACCGTGACGCCCATCTTCCGCGCAACCGCCGCGACGTTCTCCGGGCCGAGGTCGAGCGTCAACTGCGCGTACACCGTGTTGTCAGAGGCGAGCGTCGCGCGCGAGATCGACGTCGCGCCGAGGTAGCTCTTGCTGTACGTCTCGACCTCCCAGGGCTCCGTCAGCGGATCCGGCTGGTAACGGAACGGTCCCGACCGGTAGTACGTCGTGTCGGGATTCACGCCCCGCTCGACAGCCGCGGTCAACACGAAGGTCTTGAACGTGGAGCCCGCCTGCCGTCGCCCCTGCGAGATCAGGTTGTACTGATTCTTCACGCGCTGCGGCGTCACGGCGACCATCGCGCGAATCGCGCCGGTCTTCGGATCGATCGACACGAGCGCCGCGGCAGGGTCGTCCTTGTACGGGAGCGTGTCCTTGATCGCTCGCTGCGCGGCGATCTGCAACCTGCGGTCGACGGTCGTGTAGACGCGCAGGCCACCGGTGCGCACGGTCGCGGCACCGTACTCCTTGACGAGCTCGTTGTAGACGTAGCGGAAGAAGTACGGCTCGCGGATCCGGCGATACAGCTTGCCCGGCTTGAGTCCGAGCTCGCGGTTCGCGATCGCGACGTTGAACTCGGCTGAGGTGACCGCACCGGTCGCGAACATCGCGCGCAGCACCTCGTCGCGGCGGCCGAGGGCTCGCTCCGGCTGCAGGAACGGGTCGTACGTCGAGGGCAGCTGCGGCAGGCCCGCGAGCAGCGCCGACTGCGTCAGCGTGAGCTTGCGCGCGGGCAACGAGAAGTACGTGCGCGCGGCGGCCTCGATCCCGTACGCGTGGTTGCCGTAGTAGACCTGGTTCATGTAGCCCGTCAAGATCCACGCCTTCGAGTACGCACGCTCGAGCTTGATCGCAAGACAGGCCTCGCGCAGCTTCCGTTCCAGGGTGCGCTCGCGCGAGATGTAGAGGTTGCGAACCAACTGCTGCGTGATCGTCGAGCCGCCCTCGGCCACGCGCTGTTCGCGGAGGTTCTTGTACGCGGCGCGGGCGATCCCCTCGACGTCGACGCCGTTGTGCTCTAAGAAGCGACGGTCTTCGATCGCGACCGACGCCTTCGGCATCCACTTGCTGATGCGCTCGATCGACACCGGCTGGCGGTTCTTCGCCGCGGGGATCGAGCCGAGGAGTGAGTTGTCCGCCGCGTAGATGAACGAGTTCTCCTCCGTGCCGATCGCCTTCAGGTCGTCGAGGTCGACGTTCGCACACACGACGGCCGCACCGCCAGCACCGCCGGCCGGGAGGACGACGAGGACGAGCGCAACCGCAGCGACGACAAGCAGCGCGAGCTTCTGCTTGTGGCGACGCGTCGCACGACGCCTGTTGCGGCGGCGACGGCCGAACTCGTGCGGCTCCGGGAGGCCGGGGAGGCGCGGGCTCACCCGAGCACTCCTTCCTCGAGCAACCGCTTGTGCGCGCGCAGCCGGAGCTCGTGCTCGAGCTCCTCGGCGTTACCATGCGGCGAGGGGACGCGGACGGTGATCGTCGCGTTCCCTTCGAGCCCGCTGAGCACGACCCGCGCCCCGTCGTACTGGGCGATCTCCTCGCGAAGTGCGTCCACGGCGGCGGCGACGTCCTGCGCGAGCGGCACCTCCACCTTGATCTCTGCCACCGTGTCCACGCTCCGAATTGTCGAGTTCCGGATGGTATCCGAGGCCAGCGTGTCGTTCGGGACCACGAGCCGGGCCCCGTCGACCAGACGGATGAAGGTGTAGGTGAGGCCGATCTCTTCGACGCGGCCGCTCTGGTCGTCCACCGTGATCAGGTCTCCCAGCCGAAACGGCTGGGCGACCGCGATCAGGATCCCGGCGACGAAGTTCGAGAGCGTCTTCTGGGCCGCGAGCCCGAGGACGATCCCGAGGATCGCCGTCGAGGCGAGCACCCCGCCGGCGACCGCGCGCACGGCCGGGATCGTCAGCAGCGCCGACAGGAACCCGACCGAGACGATCACGGTCGTCACGGTTCGCCGCAGAACGCGGTAGCGCGTCGCCACCACGGGGTCGAGCGTGCGCCGCGCCATCCGGCGGTCGACGATGCGGGCGAGCACCACCGCGACGAGGACGACGGCCCCGGCGATCGCGATGCGGTCCCAGTCCATCCGCGTCTATTCCCTAGGGATCGAGCGGCTTCCTGCCAGGGAAGCCGTCGTCGAGGCCGTGCCAGTAGGCGATTTCGTCCTCACCGAGGCGCCAGCAGAGGAACGCCTCGACGCCGTCGACCTGCGCGGGGAAGTCGACGAGCCCCGTGCCCGCGTCCTTCACCACGCCGCCGAGCTCGTGGATCGCGTTGGCGGAGCGGGCGACGCCGGCGTGCTCCCGGGCGATCTGCTCGTCGAGGGCGGCGGCGCCGGTCACGTCGACCCCGCCACCGTTGCCGGCGATCTGCAGCGCGAGCTGCGTCCGCTCGGACTGCGCCGCCACGAGCGCCGCGCGGTGCTCGACGAGCTGCTCGGTCAACGGTCGCACCTGCGCCAGCAGCTCGTTCGCCTCCTCGCGGGTGAAGTGTCTCGGAGCCACCTCCGTATCATCGAGAGGAAGGTGGCCGCCCGTCAACGAGATGTCCACCCGACGAGACTCGCGATCTGGCTTGCGTTCGTCGCGCTGATGGCTCTCACGCAGATCTACGGCCGCTACGTCGCCGAGTCCGACCCGCTCGACGACCCTCTCTACAGCTCGAGCTTTGCTGCGGCGAATCTCACGCAGTGGGTGCTGTTCGGCGCTCTCGCCTTTGGACTTGCGGGTGGCGCGTGGCGACTGCTCGCGTTACGAGCACCCCGCCGTGTGGGCCGTGCAGTGCTCGTCGCGTTCGGGACGTTCGGGCTCGTCCTCGCGGCGGGGGCCGCGCTGGGCTCGCTCGGCCTGGACCCGGCGGAAGAGCAGGGCCTCGTCCCCGACGAGTGGCCGCCGCCCGCCGAGGCAGTATTCGCGGCCAACGTCGTGCTCGTCGTGCTCGTTGGGCCGTTCATCGAGGAGCTGCTCTTCCGCGGACTCGGTTTCAGCCTGCTCCGTCCGTTCGGCACAGCGGTTGCGGTCGTTGGGTCGGCCGCGGCGTTCGCAGCCGTGCACGGGTTGCTCGAGGGCTTCACGCTCGTCTTCCTGCTCGGGCTCGGCCTCGCGGTGATGCGCGCGGTGAGCGGCAGCGTGCTCCCCGGATTCGCGCTCCACGTGACGTTCAACGCGGTGGCGGTCACGGCCGCGGCGTTGTCTGCCGCCGCAAACTGACGATAGGCTCCTGTTTGTACGCCGCGTGGCCGTTTGCGTCGTCGCTTTTCGCCTTCGCACCCGCCGCGCACGCGTTCGCCTTCTCGCTCGAGCTCGCCGCTCCGACATCCGCGACGTACGGCGACACGATCTTGCTGCGCGGGCGCGTCGTCCCCACCCTCGCAGACGCGGCCGTGACGGTCTTCCGGGACGGAGTAGCGATCGGAACTCCGACGACCAGCGCGGACGGAACGTTCGGCTTCCGCACCAAGGTCGAGGGGCCGGCCGTCTAGTCGGCGGCAGCCGGCGAGCTCGTCTCGGCCCCGGCCGCCCTCGCGGAAGCCGCGCGTCACGACGCGGATCCGTGGGTCCTGGCGTCGTGGGGACCCCGCTTCGCCTCGAAGTGCGGGTACTGCCCGCGTGCACGTTCCATGTGGAGGCACGCCGCGGGGTCGACCGTCTGGCTCTCGCTGCGTGCGAGTGCCGATGTGGGTCGCGCCGCAGCTCTACTCGCGGATCGCCTGGGGCCAGACGATCTACGTCTACTGGTAGCTAACGCTCGTCGTCATCGTCGATCTCGGCGAACTGCTCCGGCGAGACGTCCTCGAGAAAGCGCTTGAACTCGGAGACGATCTCCTCCTCGTTCACCTCGTCGCCCTCGAACTCGATCGCCGACTCCTCGATCACCTGGTCGGCGGCGAAGATCGGCGCCTCGGCGCGGATCGCGAGCGCGATCGCGTCGGACGGTCGCGAGTCGACCTCGACCTCCGTCCCGTCGAGCTGCACCGTGACCTGCGCATAGAACGTGTTCTCGCGGAGCTCGGTGACCGTGATCCGCGTGATCCGCGCGTCGAGCTCGCTCAGGATCTCGGTCAAGAGGTCGTGCGTCATCGGGCGAGGCGTCGACGCGCCCTGCAGCTTCATCAGGATCGCAGCCGCCTCAGGCTGGCCGATCCAGATCGGCAGGTACCGGTTGCCGTCCTTCGTCTTGAGCAGGACGATCGGCTGCTTGCCCACCAGGTCGAAGCTGACCCCGTAGATGTCCATCTCATGCACCGGACGGCTCCTCGTCTGAGTCTAGCTCAGGACTTTTTTCCCAAACGAACGCGAAAACGCCGGCGCAGGCCGGCGTTTGAGTGGGCGATCGTGGATTCGAACCACGGACCTCCGCCTTATCAGAGCGGCGCTCTAACCAACTGAGCTAATCGCCCGGAGCAGGCGCAGTGTAGCCACGAACGCCGTGAATTCCGCCGCAGGTGCGGGCTGCCCGTGCCTGCTCACGGTCGCCGTCGGAGAAAGAGGCCACTGAAAGTCGAGCCGCCGAAGGCGGCGACTTTCAGTGGTAAAGCCGCGTTCGGCGGAGGTAGTCCTCGACCACCAGCAGGAACGAATGGTCGCTCGCGAGCTCGGCGATCGTGCCCTTGGTATCCTCGTCGATCTCGGGGTCGTAGTTCAGCTCGGTCAGGAACTGCGGCAGGCGACCGTCCTGGGACATCGCGGCCATGCGGAGGAAGATCCGCCTGGCCTCGTCGTTTTGGGAGATCGCCTCGAGCGCCTCGAGGTCGTCGTGCTGCCACAGGCCCAGCATCGTGACCCTGTAACGGCCCGGTCGCCTCGGCGGGTACGGCCTCCTACGGGGTCAGGTTCTCGAGCGCCTCGGCGAGCTCCTCGAGCTCGTGCTCGTCTCGGAACTCGACCACCACCTGGCCGGGCCCGACACGCGCCCGGAAACCGGTCGCCCGCTCGAAGGCAATGCGGATCCGCCCGGCCAGCAAGGGGTCGACGGCGCTCTTCTTGCGTGGCTTGCGCTTCGCGCCCGCGTCCTGCGCGGCGCGCTCGGCGGCGCGGGCGGACAACCCCTGCTCGACGATCCGCTTCGCGAGCTTCTTCTGGCCTTCGCGGTCCGGGACGGCGAGGACGGCGCGGGCGTGCCGCTCGGTCAGGTCGCCGCGGGCCAGCATCCAGAGGACGTCTTCCGGAAGCTCGAGCAGGCGCACCCGGTTCGACACCGTGGACTTCGCCTTGCCGACGCGCTCGGCCACGCCGCCGAGGGAGAGCCCGAACTCGTCGAGCAGCACTGCGTAGGCACGGGCCTCCTCGACCGCGGAGAGCTGCTCGCGGGCCACGTTCTCGACGAGCGAGAGCAGGAGCGAGTCGCGGTCGTCGGCCGTCCGGATCAGGGCGGGCAGGTTCGGCAGCCCGGCATCCCTCGCGGCGCGCCAGCGGCGCTCGCCGGCGATTAGCTCCCAGCCACCCTCAGGCCGCGGCCGGACGACGACGGGCTGCAGCAGACCCTGCGCGCGGACCGACGAGGCGAGCCCGGTGGCCGCGTCGGGCTCGAAGCGCCGCCGCGGCTGTCGGGGGTTCGGGTGGATCTGCTCGACCGGCAGCTCGGCGAGCTCCTGGCCGCCTTCGCGGCCGCCGATCAGCACCTCGAGGCCCTTGCCCAATCCCTTGCGCTTAGGCGCGCTCGACAAGCTCCATCGCCACCTTCCAGTACGCGTCGGCGCCGGGTGAGCGGCGGTCGTACGCGATCGCGGGGAGTCCGTGGCTCGGTGCCTCCGCGAGCCGGACCGAGCGGGGCACGGTCGTTCGGAAGACGAGGTCGCCGAAGTGCGTGCGCACCTCACGCTCGACGTCCTGGGCGAGCCGGGTGCGAGAGTCGACCATCGTCAGCAGGAGGCCGGCGACCCCGAGCCGAGGGTTGAGCCGAGTCTTCACCAGCTCGATCGAGCGCATGATCTCCGCGAGGCCCTCGAGCGCGTAGTACTCGGCCTGCACCGGCACGAGCACGCGGTCGGCGGCGGCGAGCGCGTTGACGGTCAGCGGCCCGAGCGAGGGCGGGCAGTCCAGGAAGACGTACTCGTACGCGTCGGTTCCCTCCGCGAGCGACTCCGCGAGGTAGCGGTCGCCGTCGTCGCGCCGTGCGAGCTCGACGACCGCGCCGGCGAGCGCCGGCTTGGAGGCCACGAGCGAGAGGTTCGCGAACCGAGTCGGCTTCGCGAGCTCGGAGAGCGGGATCCCATCGAGCAGGTCGTAGCTCGACGTCCCGTTCGCGCTCTCGCCGAGGCCGGACGTCGCGTTCGCCTGCGGATCGAGGTCGACGACGAGCGACTTCTCGCCCGCCTCCGCGAGACAGGCGGCGAGGTTCACCGCCGTCGTGGTCTTGCCGACACCGCCCTTCTGGTTCGCAACCGCATAGATCTTCGCCACCCGGCCAGCCTACTCAGGCGAGCGGACGCTTTTTCGCAACGCCCGGCCGCCGCGGAAAACCTTCCGGTGTGTGCGCGATTTTCGGGATCACGAGCAATCCGGGCTCCTCCGAGACCCGGCCGCCGCCTACGCGGTCAGCGACGCGCTGGACGTGCTCGAGGTCGGCGCTCGGCCCGACGTAGAGGACGACCGCGCCGCCCGAAGCAACGAGCGGCAGGCACCACTCGGCGGCGACCGGTGGCGGCGCGAGCGCGCGGGCAACGGCTACGGCGTACCGGTCCGTCTCGTGCTCCTCCGCGCGGCCCCGAACCACGCTCACGTTCGGAAACTCGACCGTTAGGCGCGCAAGTGCCTCTGCCTTCCGCTCCTGCGACTCGAGCAGCGTCACCTCGCGCTCCGAAAACGCGAACGCGAGTGGGATTCCCGGGGAGCCGCCCCCCGAGCCGACGTCCACGATCGGCCCATCGAAGCGCGAGACGACGTCCACCGCCTCGAGCGAGCGCTCGACGTGCTCACGCCAAGCCTCGTCGAGGTCCTTGATCGCGGTCAGGCCCGGTGTCGCGACGAGCTGTGCGATCCAGCGCCGGAGGCGCTCGTCACTCACTCGTCACGACGACGAACCGGTTCGGCTCGGCGCCTTCGCTCGACGTTGCGACGCCCGGGAACTCCTTCAGCCGCAGGTGGACGATCTTGCGCTCGATCGACGTCATTGGCTCCAGCTCGACGCGGCCTTCCTCCAGCGCGCGCTGCGCCGCCCGGACGGCCATCGTCTCGAGCGTCGCGCGTCGGCGGGCGCGGTAGCCGGCGGCGTCGACGACGACGTCTTTCGCGCCTTCGACACCCCCGCGGCGCGCGACGGCATTCGCGAGGTACTGGATCGCGTCGATCGTCTGGCCGTGCTTGCCGATCAGCAGGCCGAGCTCGGCACCGCCGCAGACGACGTGGATCGCCTCCTCGTCCTCGCGCACGTCGATCCGGCAGCGCACGCCGATCCCCCCGGCGACGCGCTCCACGAGCTCGCGCGCCTGCGCCGCCTGAGCACTCTCGTCGCGGGGTTCCGGCACCGCGCTCTCGTCGACGACCGCGACGACGCGTGCCGGCATGTAGCCCACACCGAGCAGTCCGCGCTCCCCCTCGGTCAACACCTGGAACCGCACTGAGGCCTTGTCGAGACCCGGATGAAGGTGCTCGAGCTCCCGCAGCGCCGCCCACTTCGCCTCGCCGACGGTCTCACCCGTCGTCTCGACCCGAAGCGGCTCGTCGCTCATCGCCGCGCGCGCTTTTTCTTCTTCTTGACCCGTCGCGGTGGGGCCGAGGCGACAGCCGACGCGTCGGGCTCGGCCTTCGCGTTGCCGTCACCACCGCCGCCGGGCGGCGTCCGCGAGCTCCGCTTCTCCGGGGGCACGGGCTTGGGCCGAAGCTTCCGTGTCACGAGCCCCTGGCCCGTCGTCCAGAGGTTCGTCGTGACCCAGTAGATCATCAGCCCGGCCGGGAAGTTGATCACGAAGAAGAGAAAGATCAGCGGCAGCGCGAGCAGCAGGTAGCGCTGCATCTTGTCCATCGTCGACGACATGAAGTACGTCGACGCGGTCTGGCTCGTTGCGTACAGGATGAGCAGGACGACCATCGAGAGCGTGTCCTCGCTCAGGTTCTGGGTGATGTCGGGAACGATGTTGAGCCAGCCGAGATCCGTCAGCGAATCGGTGCCCGCGTACTTCGGCTTGGCCAGCACCTCGCTGTCGAAGTCGCGCAGGACGAAGAAGAGCGAGAGGAAGACGGGGATCTGGAACAGGATCGGCAGGCACGACGAGGCCGGGTTGATCTTGTTCTCGCGGTAGAACTTCATCAGCTCTTCCTGCTGCTTCGCGCGGTCCTGCTTGTAGCGCTGCTGGATCGCTTTCATCTCCGGCGCGTGCGCCTGGAGGCGCTGCATCGAGTGGATCTGCCGCACCGTCAGCGGAAGCAGGATCGTGCGGACGATGATCGTCGTCGCCACGATCGACCAGGCCCACGGAATTCCCCCGCCGCCGGGCCAGAGCCAATCCGTCGTGTGCAACCACTCGAGCAGCCACGTCATCGCCTGCTCGAGCTCGTGCAGAACCGGGATGAAGACCGGCAGGTTCATGCCGGGTCGAAGCCTCCGTGACTCCACGGGTTGCAGCGGAGCAGCCGCCAGCCTGCCTTCAGCGAGCCCTTGACGAGCCCGTGCACGCGAAGTGCTTCGAGCGCGTACTGGGAGCACGAGGGGTGGTACTTGCACGTCCCGGCGGGCACGACGCGACCGAGCGTGAAGCGGTAACCGTGCACGAGTCCGATCCCCAGGTACTTCATGCGGCCGCCTTCTGGAAGACCTCGTCGACGCGTTCCTGCAGCCAGTCGAACCCGCGTGACTGGACGGCCTCCGGCAGGCCCGGCCGGGCGATCAGGACGTAGTCCTTCCCGGCCGGCACGCGTTCGAGCATCGCCCGCCAGCTCTCGCGAAGCTGGCGCTTGAGACGGTTGCGAACGACCGCGCCGCCGAGTTGCTTCGGCACGGCGATCCCGAGCCTTGGGTCCTCGCCCGTCTCGGGACGGTCGAACCAGTAGAGGACGAGGAAACGGGTTGACACGGATCGTCCTTGACGGTAGACGGAGTCGAAGTCCCGCGAGCGCGAGAGGCGATGTCGACGCTGCACGCCGCTCAGGCGGAGAGGCGCTTGCGGCCGCGCGACCGGCGCCGCTTCAGGATCATGCGACCCGCGCGTGTCGACATGCGCGCGCGAAAGCCGTGCTTGCGCTTCCGGCGACGAACGTTTGGCTGGTAGGTGCGCTTCACGAAGAACTCGTTCGGGACAAAATTCGCGCCCCTTGCGGGGCGAGCGGCCAGTATAGACAAGGGGTTGTCGACGACGTTTTCCACAGGATGAAGCGCCTGCAGGAGCGGCGAAAACGGCGCGGCGTCCACACCTGTGGAGGGTCATCTGGGCGAAGGTGATCTCCCTGCAAATCACCGCTTTTTCGTCCAGCGGTACGCGCGTTGTGACAACGCGAAGAGGCTGCTATTGTCGCTCGCTCGCACGCCCCCTTGTGAAGGAGCTTCCCACCTCGGTGGAACACCAAGTCGAGCTGACTGCCGAGAGTCTTTGGGGGGAAGTCTCCAGTCGGCTCAGGGGAGCGTTGAACGACACCACGTACCGAACGTGGTTCGACGACGTCGAAGGTGAAGACCTCACCGACGACTCGTTCGTCCTCCGAGTGCCGAACGACTTCGCCCGCGAATGGATCGAGGGTCATTTCCTCGGCTTGATCAAAGCCGCCGTCAAGGACTCGATCGGCCACGAGCGACGAGTGAACCTGCGCGTGGTCGAAGGCCACACGGCCGGCCTGCCGGAGCCGCTTCCCGCCGAGGTCGAGCGGCCGCCGAAGCGCGGCGAGGCCGGCATGAACCCGAAGTACATCTTCGACCTCTTCGTGATCGGCTCGTCGAACCGCTTCGCGCACGCCGCCGCGCTCGCCGTCGCGGAGGCGCCCGCGCAGGCCTACAACCCGCTCTTCATCTACGGCGGGACCGGACTCGGGAAGACCCATCTGATGCAGGCGATCGCGCAGTACGTGATGCGGCACTTGAGGGACATGAGCGTCCGCTACGTCACGAGCGAGACCTTCATGAACGACTTCATCAACTCGCTCCGCGACAAGCGGATCGAGGGCTTCAAGCAGCGCTACCGGGCCTACGACCTCCTGCTCGTCGACGACGTGCAGTTCTTCGAGCACAAGGAGCGGATCCAGGAGGAATTCTTCCACACTTTCAACTCGCTCTACGAGGCCGGCAGCCAGATCGTGATGTCGTCGGACCGGCCTCCGCGCGAGATCTCGACCCTCGAGGAGCGCCTACGCTCCCGCTTCGAGTGGGGTCTGATCACGGACATCCAGCCGCCGGACCTCGAGACCCGAATCGCGATCCTCCGCAAGAAGGTCAAGACTGACGGGATCCACGTGCCCGACCCGCAGGTGCTGACCTTCGTCGCGAGCCGGATCGAGTCGAACATCCGAGAGCTCGAGGGTGCGCTCACCCGTGTGGTCGCCTTCTCGTCGCTGACCGGCCGACCGATGACGGTCGAACTCTCACAGGAGGTCCTGAAGGACGTCTTCCCGCAAGGCGAGGCCGTCGAGGTCTCGATCCGCCGGATCCAGGAGACGATCTCGGAGCGATTCAACCTCTCCTTGAGCGAGCTGACCGGCGAGAAGCGCTCGCAGAACATCGTCTACCCTCGGCAGGTCGCGATGTACCTCTCACGCGAGCTGACGGACTCCTCGCTCCCGAAGATCGGCAAGGAATTCGGAGGTCGCGACCACACGACGGTGATCCACGCGACGTCCAAGATCGCTCGCTTGATCCGGGAGGACAGGTCTGTGTACAACCTCGTCCAAGAACTCACAGCTCGGATCAAACAGGTCCGCTAGCGCCGATGCCTGTGCAGAAC
>JACCTU010000034.1 GCA_013812235.1 Actinomycetota bacterium
ATCCACACCGTCATCGGCGGAGCCCGACGGGGCGCCCGAGGACGGCGGCGAGGATCGGCACGCCCGGCGGGGTGAACGGCAACAGGACCAGCGCGATGCCTCCACCCGCCAGGGCGGCAGCGACGGCGCGGCGCGAGCCGAGCTGTCCCGCGAGCAGCGCCAGGAAGAGCACCGGAAACGCCGCGTCGAGGGCGAGCCGCTCGGGGTCGACGAGAAAGCCTCCACCGAGCACGCCGAGGCGCCACAACTCCCATGTCGGCGGCGCGGGCGAGCACGCCGAACGAGACGCCGAAGAGCGGCACCGTGACCGCGATCGGAAGCGCGGCGCGAGCGCCTGCCGGGATCCGGAGCAACCTCACATCGGGATCATCGCCTTCCGAGTGCGGGTCACCGCGCCGCTGACGCGGTTGAGCGAGGCGGCCACCTCGTCGTCACCGCCCTCCGCTCCGAGCCACCGCTCGGCTTCGACGACGAGCTGCTCCACCTCGGCGAGCAGCGCGTGCGGCCCGGCCCGCTCGCGCCTGAGCGCGTCGATCCGCCGGATCCGCTCGAGTACGACGCGCGCCTCGTCCATGCGGTCGACGGTAGCCGCGAACGTGTGTCGTGTCTGTGCCGACTCTGTGTCGACTTCGTGTCAGGCCGTGGCGCGGGCGAAGTAGCCCGCGGGAGCTTCGCGGAGCCCGAGCATCGCGTCGTCGAGCGCGCGCACCAAACCCGGACGATCGCCGTGCATGAGCGTCTCGACGATCGCGCGACGGACGATGTCAGGCCTCGGCTCGTCGACCCGGTCGCCGAGCAGCACCGACGCGCGCATCGTCGCCGCCCAGACGCCGTCCATCCCGCCGAGCAACGCCGTCAGCGCTTCGCGCAGCTGCTCCTCGCGCGACGAGCCCGACTGGAAGAGCGAGAGCTCCCAGCGGTCGAGCGCCTCGCCGAGCTCGGGGTCCTCGTCGGCGAGCGGCAGGCGCTCGAGCAGCTCGGCCGCGAGTCGGCCGCGGAACGGGTCGAGACGCGTCGCTTCTCCACCGGGCTGAGCGGCGGCGATCGGCAGCATCGGCTCGATCCCGAACGGTCGCCAGTCGACGCGCTCGAACAGCACGGGCCCGGCGGCGATCGCACCCGACGTCGCAAGCCGGACCGCGGTGACGGCGTCGCCGATCTCGCCTGCTGCGTCGGGAACGTTCTCACCCGCGGCGAGCTCGCGCTGGAGCTCGACCACGCAGAGGCGATCAGTGTCGCGCCCGAACTCGGGCGGGAGCAGCGCCTGCGCCTCGGGCCAGTGCTTCGCCAGCTCGCCCGTCGCCGCGTGGCGCACGCACAGCCCTTCCGCCAGCGCAAGCTCACCGCCGAGCGACAGCCCGATGACCGGAGCAACGGCGGCGTACGCACGGCGGCCGCTGAAGAGCGTCTGCTCGAGCTCCTCGTACGCACGGTCAAACGCCGAGTCGTCCCAGTCGAAGCCGCCGCACGACTCCGAAACGCGGAGGATCAGCGGCAGCAGCACGCTCTTGAACGGCTCCTCGCCGAAGATCGCGGCGGCGGGCTCTGCGCGCAGGTCCTGCACGGCGAGCTGCGCGTCCTGACGACTCTCGAGCTTCCGGGCGCGGGCCTCCACGAAGTCGCGCACGAGCGGCCGGTACTCGTAGAGGACAGGGCGCCCACGCGATGCGTGCTGCTCGAAGGCGAACGGCAGGTCGACGTCCTCGGCGGAGAGCACGTGGAACGCGCCGAGGCAGAAGCAGCGGAGCGAGCGGTAGAGATGCGGAGCGCGGACGGCGGCCATGGACCCTCCGCCTACGCGCTCGGCATCGCATTTCCTGCCTGGCAGCTCGGACACCAGTAGGTCGTGCGGTTGTCGTCGCCCTGGCCACGCGACGAGATCCGCCCTCCGCAACGCGGACAGACGTGACGGCGGTACACGTTCCGTCCGGGGCGCCCGGTCTCGACGCCCGCGCGCATCAATCGCGCCGCTGCGTTGACCGCGCTGCGAAGCTCGTCGTCCGAGAGCTCGCGGAGGCGAACCCACGGCGAGAGCGTCACCTCCCAAAGCGCTTCTGCCTTCCACATGTTCCCGATCCCCGCGACCAGCCGCTGGTCGAGGAGTGCTTCACCGAGCTCGCGCGCCTGGTCGGTCGCGCGCAGGTTGCGAACGATCGCCTCGAGCTCCGGGGGCTCGTCGAGCACGTCGGGCCCGAGCCGTCGCACCTCGCCGGTGCCGAGCTCGAGCACCGGGCCGTTCCAGAGCACGCCCTCGTGTTTCGCGCCGCGCAGGACGAGCCAAGGTCGCCCGACACGCTTTGCCCCGCGCGGCTCGAGTCGCCACCGGCCCGTCATGCGCAGGTGACTTCGCAGCACGACGCCTCCCTCGAAGCGCAGCAGGAGATTC
>JACCTU010000184.1 GCA_013812235.1 Actinomycetota bacterium
AGCGTCAGCTCGTCGCGTTGCGTGAGCGCGAGGCCCTTGACGGGAGCCACTGACAACCAGGAGACCGTTGGCACGGGCCTACGTTAGTTGCCGGCGATTCCCTCGACCTCGACCTCGGTGTGGCCGCGTGCGACGACCTCGAGGTCGAAGACATAGAAGTCGCGCTGCGTCACGTGAACGGCGACGTTGTAGACAGGGACGTCACCGATCCGGCCTTCGAAGGAGCCGGCATGCGCGTGCCCGTGCAGCACGACGTCGGGGCGGTACTCCTGGATCGGGTTCGCAAGGCGCGAGCTGCCGAGGAACGCGTGGATGCCGGGCGGCTCGCCCTCGAGCGTGTCGAGGATCGGTGCGTAGTGCAGCAGCACGATCCTCAACGGACAGTGCGAGACGCGCCGGAGTCCTCGGCCGATCGCGCGCGCCTCCTCGGTGGTCTCCGCATAGACCTTGCGCAGCAGCGGCTCGCCGAAGTCGGGGATCGACGAACCGGCGAAGCCTCCGACGAAGCCCTTCGTGCCGACGACCCCGAGCTCGATCCCGTTCACCTCGCACACGGCTGCCTCGCGGATCAGCACGCGCACACCGGCGCGCCTGAGCGTCTCGGCGATCTCGTCGTGCTGCTCCAGGTGGTAGTCGTGATTCCCGAGCACCGCGAACACCGGAACGTCGAGCGGCCGGCAGATGTCCGCGAGTACCTCCGCCTCCGCAGGCTCGCCGTCGGCGGTTAGGTCGCCTGCGAGCATGATCACGTCTGCGTCTGCCGCGGCGCGCTCGAAGGACTCGCGAAGCTGCGGCCCGTGGTCGACGGTTGCGTGGATGTCTCCCGCTGCTGCGATCTTGAGCGACTGCACTGCTCCCTCTTCTTACCATCGGGCGGGTTTGCGGCAAACGAGTCGCCGGGTACCGACCCTCGATGGCGCGCAGAAACGTCGATGTAGAGCCTCTCGTCGCAGCGATGAAGCACGCAGGCGCCGCGCTTCGCGACGCCGAGATCCGCTTCGCGCTCGCAGGGGGGCTCGCGATTTGGGCCCGCGGCGGTGCGGTCACGGATCACGACGTCGACCTGCTCGTCAAGCCGGAGGATGCCGAGCGCGCACTCCGGGTGCTGACGGAAGCGGGCATGCGGCCCGAGCGCCCGCCGGAGGACTGGCTCCTGAAGGCGTACCACGAAGACACGCTGGTCGACCTGATCTTCTCCCCCGCCGGCGGCCCGGTGACCGACGAGCTGCTCGACCGTGCGGAGGAGCGCGAGGTGATGGCGATGCGACTGCCGGTCTCGTCCATGGAGGACGTGCTGACGACGAAGCTACTGGCGCTGACCGAGCAGGAGCCGAACTACGCGTCGGTGCTCGAAGTCGCGCGCACGCTCCGGGAGCAGATCGTGTGGGACGAGGTCCGCGAGCGAACCGAGAGCTCACCGTTCGCGAAGGCGTTCTTCACGCTGATCGAGGAGCTCGGGATACTCCCCGAGCACGCCCGCGCTTAGAAGTAGAACTGTCGCCAGGCGGTCCACCAGTCGTCGGCGCGCGAGACGATCGTGCGCGGCTCGACGACCTCCACGCCGTGACGGAAGCGCAGCTTCTGCACGTCGCGCGGCTGCGAGTACTGAACCTTGATCTCGGCCGGGCGACCGGGGTCCCACGGCGGGACCGTGGAGAGGTTCGAGAGCGCGCGCTTTGCGCCGTCCTGGATCAGCTCGCGAGCGACGACCGGCGGCAGGTTGCGCGCGCTGAAGCGGCCGAGACCGCGCTTGACCTCGACCGTGGTCAGCGCGCCGCCCAGCAGCTCGCGCGCTTCCGCACACACGGCCTGGTCACCGGTCACGAGCAGGACGGGGCAGCCGAAGTGGCCACAGAGCGCCGCGTTGATCCCCGTCTCGCCGACGAGGACGTCGTTGAACCAGAGGTTCTGCCAGTTCGTCCCGGAGACCGTGTGGCTGAGCACGCCGAGCTCGGTGCCCGCACGCGCGTGCATCCCGACGAAGAGCGCGGCGTCGCAGCCCTGCTCGAGGAACTCGGTGTACTCGGTCCACTCGTCCTGGACGACCCACTCGCAGTCGGGGTCGAGCTGGTCGGGAATCAGCGAGTTGAACGTCCACCCCTTACCTGCGCCGTGGCAGTCCATGACGACGATCTCGGTCGCGCCGGCGGCTTTGGCGCCGCGCACGCACGCGTTGATCTCCTCGGTGTAGAGCTTGCGGCCTTCCTCGTAGAGCGACTCGCCGCCCGAGACCTGCTCCCACTTGACGATCCCGGAGACACCCTCCATGTCACTGATGATGTGGACGCGCATGGGCGGGTAGCGTAGTCCGCGTGGAGACGGGGCTCGCCGGGAAGCGTGTGCTCGTGACGGGCGGCTCCGGCGGGATCGGGGGTGCGTGCGCCCGCGCGCTCATGGTCGAGGGCGCCCGGGTCGCGGTGCACTACCACCGGAGTCGCGAGCGCGCCGAGGCGGTCGGGGCCGAGGTCGCCCTCGGGGCTGACCTGACCGACGAGGCGCAGGTCGACGCGCTCTTCGAGCAGGCGCGCGCCGCGCTCGACGGGCTCGACGTCTGCGTCGCCGTCGCGGGTGTCTGGCCAAGCGTGGACGTTCCGGTGTGGGAGCTGTCGCTCGAGCGTTGGGATGCCACGCTTCGCGCGAACCTGACGACCGCGTTCCTCACCGCGCGCGCGTACCTGCGGGAGCTCGAGCGTGAGGGGCACGGCTCGCTCGTGCTGATCGCGTCCACCGCGGGCCTCTACGGCGAGGCCGGCCATGCCGACTACGCGGCGGCGAAGTCCGCGGTCGCGCACGGTCTCCTCCTTTCGCTCAAGAACGAGGTCGTCCGGGTCGCGCCGCGCGCTCGCGTCAACGTCGTCGCCCCGGGCTGGACGGAGTCGCCGATGACCCGCGGCCAGGTCGACCCGGAGCAGGTGCGCAGGATCTCTCGCACGATGGCCCTCCGGAAGGTCGCCCAGCCGGACGACGTCGCGGCCGCAGTCGTCTACCTCGCGTCCGACGTCCTCTCGGGGCACGTGACGGGCCAGGTCTTGACGGTCGCAGGCGGCATGGAAGGCCGCACGATCCACCAGGACTGAAAAGGGAAAGCGGCGCGTCTCCGCGCCGCCTCCAGAAGCTTCATGCCGCAGGGTGATTGCCGTCAGCCCCCGACAGAAGACTCCTGGGTCACTATCGGCATCTGGGTCCTAACCCTTTAGGGCGACTTCGCTCGGGCCGCGGAGGGTGGCTCTGCCCGCCCGGGAGCTCGAGCGGTCGGGCAGAGAGTGCGCCAAAACCGTAGGGAAACCGCAGGTTTCCCTACGGAATGCGAAAGGCGGGCCGCCGCCTGGCCCGCCTTTCGATCTTTCCGGAGCCCCCGCCGCAACGGGACCACCGGCTCTGATTGGGAGCGCCCCCCGCCGCATCGGGGGCGCGTCTCCTTGCTTCCGGAGTATTGCCGGGCTGTGATCAGTTGATCCATCACCCTTCCGGGGTTGACCTTGTGTGGTTCACCGCCGCAGACGGCGCTAGACTCGCCTCCGGAGCCGGGCGCACCACTCCCGCTCCGCATCGAGAGAGGCTGAGGGAACCGGCCCTGAGACGCCTCGGCAACCTGCCTCCGAGCAAGGTGCCAAGCCCGGCCGGGTCGAGAGGCCCGGGAGGATGTCGAGCGAAGGGAGACCGAGTGGCAGCACCTAACCGATTCGTCGAACGCCTCGAGAACGGTCCGCCGATCGTCGGCGACGGCGGCATGGGCGCGCTCGTCACGAGCGTTGTTCCGCGCCTGCGAACCCCCGAGGAGGCAAACCTCCGCGCGCCGGATGCCGTTGTCTCGCTGCACGTCGGCTTCATCCGTGCGGGGGCGGAGCTGATCGAGACGAACACGTTCGGTGCGAACCGGCGGAAGCTGGCCGGCCACTATCTCGAGGACGAATTCGAGCAGATCATCTCCGCGGGCGTCCGACTCGCCCGGGAGGCACGCGAGGTGACCGGGAGCAACGTCTTCATCGGCGGCTCGATCGGCCCGCTCGGCGACGTCGACGACTACCACCCCGAGGAACGCTCCGGGCTCTTCTCGGAGCAGGCGTCGATCCTCGAGGGACGCGGCGCCGACCTGTTCATGCTCGAGACGTTCTTCGACCTCGAGGAGCTCGTCGTAGCGGTCGAGGCCGTTCGCGCCGTGTCGAGCCTGCCGATCGTCGCGCTGCTGACGTTCGAGAACGAAGCGGAGACCCTCGCCGGCGTGACGGCGCGCGCGGCCGCGGACAAGCTGCGCGAGCTCGGCGTCAGCGCTCTCGGCGCGAACCACGGCGCGGGGCTGCAGGCGGCGCTCCGCGCGATCGAGCAGATGGGCGGCGACGGTATCCCGCTCGCGGCGCTGCCGAACATCGGCCTCGCGAGCATGGCCGGTGGGCGGGTGATCTACCCGCATGCCTCGCCGGAGTACTTCGCGGAGTTCGCCGCGCACGCCCGGCGGCTCGGCGCGAAGATCATCGGCGGCTGCTGCGGCACGACGCCGGCCGAGATCGCGGCGATCCGCCGCTCGATCGACGAGGCCCGAGAGCCGCGAGCGCCGCTCGTCTTCCGCGAGCGTGAGACGGCGATCCCCGTCCAGGAAGCGCCGCCGGAGACTGCGCTCGCCCGCATGCTCCGCAAAGGCGAATGGGTCGTCTCCGTACAGCTCGACCCGCCGCTCGGCGGCTCGAACGCCGGGATGCTCGAGGTCGCGCAGGCGCTGAAGGACACGGGTGCTGCCCAGTTCGTCGACATCAACGACAACCCGCGTGCCCGCGCGAGGATGAGCGGAATCATGAGCGCCGTCGCGATCGAGCGGACGGTCGGGCTCGAAACGATCCCGCACCAGACCCCGCGCGACACGACGATCTCGGGGCTGGAGTCCCTGTTGCTCGGCGCCCACGCCGAGGGCGTCCGTAACGTCCTCGCGGTCACCGGCGATCCTCCGGAAGAAGGCGACTATCCCGGCGCAGGCGGCGTCTACCACGTCGAGGCGATCGGGCTCGTCCAGATCATCGAGCGACTGAACCGCGGCGAGGACTTCCACGGCCGGGCAATCGACGCGCCGACGCACTTCTTCACCGGCGTCGCCGTGAACCCAACGGCGGACGATCTCGAGCTCGAGCTGCAGCGCTTCGAGCAGAAGCTCGAGGCCGGCGCGAAGTTCGCGATGACGCAGATCCTCTTCGACCTGTCGTACCTCGAGGCGTTCTTCGAGCGCTTCGGCGAACCGTCGCCGATCCCGCTCCTCGTCGGGATCTGGCCGTTGCGCTCACACCAGCTCGCACAGCGGCTGCACAACGAGGTGCCCGGGATCGTCGTCCCCGACCACGTGCAGCAGGCGCTGCTCGACGCCGGGCCGAACGCGCCGGACGTCGGGACGAAGCTGGCGCACGAGCTCGTGGCGCGGTCGAGGGAGCTCGCGGCCGGGATCTACGTCGTCGCGCCGTTCCGGCAGCCGCTCGGCGTGCTGGACTTTCTTCGCTAGCCGGCGCAGTCGCCGGTCGACACCGGCCCGGCCGAGCGCGCGAGCGCGCGGCGAACGATCTCCGCCGGCACGCCGTAGCCGACGTCGCCGCCGGGACGCGCGGCAAAGATCGTCGCCTGGACGCGCCCTTCGGCGTCGATCGCCGGGCCGCCCGAGTTGCCGTGGCGCACCTGTCCGCGAATGCTCGTAATCGTGCGTGGGATGGGGCCGTTCCCGTAGCTGTCGCGCGCTAGCACAGGCTGCGTCCTGCCGATGCGCCCTGCCGTCGAAGTGAAGGGCCCGCTCTCTGGAAAGCCGAGGATCGCAACGGAGGCCCCGGGCTGCGCCTTGGCGAGCGGGAGGGGCGACGCGTCCAGGCCGGGGACGCGCAGCACGGCGATGTCGTTCCTGCGATCGAAGTAGACGGCCTGCGCGCGAAGGCGCGGCACGCCGCCCACGGGCTCGACGGTCGTGTCGTCCTGCCCGGCGACGACGTGCGCCGCGGTGACGACGAGTTCGGGCACGGCGACCCACCCGCTGCCCGAGACGCCGAGCCCGCACGCCGTGCCGAGCACCTTCAGGACGGAGGGCGAGGCCTGCCGGACCGAAGGGTCGGCGAGCACCCGAGGATCGGGCGCCGCCACCGGAGCGGACGGTCCGGTGATCGCGGGGAACGGGTCGACGCGCGCGAGCGCGCGCATCAGCTTCGCCGGCGGGACGAGATCGTTCAGCTGCTGGAGGACGACCGAGCGCTGCACGCTCTCTCGCAGTCCCGGCCTCCCCGGAAACTGGAGCGCGACCGAGCCGAGCACCCAGACGACTGCGATCCCCGCAGCCGCGCCGAGCAGGAGCCCGGTCGCCGAGTCGAACGCCCGCGCGGGACCGACTTCGACCTTGCGTCGCAGGACGCTTCCGACGATCGTCCCGAGCGTCTCGAGGAGCACGGCCCCGACGGCTGCGCCTGCCAGCCCGACGAGCGGCGTATACGGGGACTCGGACCCCTCCGCGAGCAGATGCGGCGCGAGCCGCGCGCCGATCACCGCCCCGACGACGATGCCCGCCACCGAGAGCGCACTCGAAATCAGCCCCTTTCGGTAGCCGAAGAACGCTGCGAGGGCGATGAAGAGCAGCGCGAACCAGTCGACGCGGGTCACGACCGCAGCGTAGCCGGGCCTGCGGAAGGCGACCCGCTAGACTGGGCCGGCTCGCGGGGGCGTAGTTCAGTTGGTTAGAACGCCGGCCTGTCACGCCGGAGGTCGCGGGTTCGAGTCCCGTCGCTCCCGCTTCGTCGATTGCGGCGGCTTCCCGATTCCCGGCTGGAGCGCCGGAGCCGCGGTCGCCGTCTGGGGTCTGACTTCGCTCGCTCATCCGAATGATCCCGGAAGCGGCAGCACGGGCAGCGAACGCACACGGCGCATTGCACTGGATCTCGACGACTGGTTGACTCCCGCATCTCCTTCGAAAAGCGGCGAGCGAGAAGGAGCGCTGTGCACTTTCGCGAGGTTGTCATGGAGGCACCGTCGGCGGCAACGATGCGCGCTTTCTACGGCGACGCACTCATGTTGACCATCGTCTCCGAGAGCAATGAGGAAATCGCTTTCAGGGCGGGGTCTTCGACCCTTCGGTTCAGGCGTTCTGCCCCCGGAACAGCGCCGACGTACCACTTCGCGCTGCGTGTGCCCGGAAACACGTTCGCCGAGGCGAAGAGCTGGCTCGGCGAGCGAACGAAGCTCGCGCGCGAGGATGATCAAGACGAGTTCGATTGGGGTTTCTGGGGCGCCCGAGCTGTCCATGCCTACGACCCGGCCGGGAACATCATCGAGCTGATTTCGTTTTCGCAGCTGCCCTCCCCCAGCGACGCGCCCTTCAGCTCAGATTCGTTCATTGGGCTCGCGGAGCTCGGTCTGCCTGTCGCCGATCCGCACGCAGCGGTCAGGCAGCTGTCCGACACGTTCGGAATCGGGCTGTGGGATGGAAACGAGGTGAACGCAGACCGGCTGAGTCCGGTCGGCGTACAGGGGGCAACGTTCCTCGTCGCGCCCGTCGGCCGCAGGTGGTTGTTCGGCGACATCGCCGCGGATCACCCGCTCGAGGTCGTGCTCGGCGGCGTCCGGGAGGGGTCGCTCGAGTTCGCGGACCACCCGTACCGGATCGTGGGAGCCGTCTGATCCTCGCCATGCAGTTACGGCTCGCGCGCCACACCGACCGGCTCGCCCAAATCATGCGCTTCTATCGCGATGGACTCGGCCTCCTAGAGATCGGACGCTTCGAGGACCATGACGGCTACGACGGGGTCTTCTTGGCGCTGCCCGGCACCTACGCACACCTCGAGTTCACGACGGGTGGACTACACGGCGGCCCCGCCTCGCACCCAGAGACCCTGCTCGTTCTCTACCTTGGCAGCCTGGAGGCAGTTAATGAGGCATGCGGCCGTGTCGGCGGCAAGCCTGTCGATCCGGCGAATCCGTACTGGAAGACACACGGCGTTACGCTCGTCGATCCCGACGGGTTTCGCGTCGTACTCGTTCCCCACGCTTGGGTCGCGAGCTAATCGTCTTGGTGGTCGGGGCCGTGCGCCGCCGACGCTGGGACCGGGCCGCTCCAAAAAGCGATTGAAAGCCAGTCGCTTCGGCTCGACCTAGCTCGGTGGTCTCCCTAGCTCGGTGGTTTCTCTGCCCGAGCGCAGGGTAGGTCTGGAGTGAAGTGAGCTCGACCAAAGTTATGTCCGGTCGCCCACAAGAAAGCAGGCGTGTCGCGAGACCGCCGCTCGAAACTGAGGAGGCATCAGTGAAGACGAAGCACGATGACGATTCCGACCCGGTCGAGACGACGAAGCATCACGACGATCGCGAGCCTAAGCCCCTCGAGCCAGAGGACGCGGACGAGCCGGGGTTCGTCGGCGGCAGCGGCGGTCCGGCCGCGATCATCTTCGGCGAGGACGACGAGGCGGAGAAGCACGGCGATCGTCTCGCGCGGGGACCAGACGAAAGCCCCTGACGGCTGCGTCGCCCGACTGGCTCGCCGCGTTCGTTACGACGATCAGCGCCCCCCGGGTTTCGGCGAGGACGTGACGGCACGGCAGCGAGTGCGCCGCAGCGTAGGCGACCGGGGCGTCCGTTTCTCGCCTCGTCGGAGGACGCCGCCTCGTCGCCGATCGTGTTTGCGCCTTCGCGGCCCCGTGCAGAACGAGCGCGATGTTTCGGCTCCGCAACCTCGTGCTCCTCTGGGTCGGACGCAAGCTGTGGGCTGCAGCACGCCGTGCATGGCGTGGCCGAGCACGGAGCGGGCGCACGCACCGCCCCTAGCGATCGTTGTCCTTGGCGGTGCAGACACCCTGTCCGGACTCGGGGCCGACGTGAAGGCGCGCCGGGGGAAGGTGCTCGGCCTGGTGCTCGCCGGGGGCGAGGGGGGACGGCTGGGGCCGCTTACGGATGGTCGCGCGAAGCCCGTGCTCCCGTTCGGCGGCGTCTACCGTCTGATCGACTTCCCGCTCTCGAACTGCCACCACAGCCGCGTGTCTGATGTGTGGGTGATCCAGCAGTACGAGGCGCACACGCTCTCGGAGCATCTCGCCAACGGCCGGCCGTGGGACCTCGACCGTACCTGGGGCGGGATGCGCGTCGTACATCCCACGACGGGCGGCGAGGAGAGCGGGTTCTTCGAGGGGAACGCCGACGCCATCGACCGCAACCGGGAGGCGATCGCGAGCTTCGACCCGGAGCTCGTGCTCGTTCTCAGCGCGGACGCCGTTTACAGGCTCGACTACGCGGAGGTGCTCGAGCGCCATCGCGAGCGGGGCGCAGAGGCGACCGCGGTGACAACCGTAAAGCCCGCTGAGGAGGCCTTGCGCCTCGGTACCGTCGCCGTGGACAGTACCGGGCTCGTCACGGCGTTCGAGTACAAGCCGGAGGAGCCGCGGAGCGACATCGTCACCACCGAGGTGTTCGTCTACGACGCGAAGGTGCTCCTCGACACGTTCGCCGAACTCGAGGGCGAGGGCGAAGAGCTCTCCGACTTCGGCCATTCGCTCCTGCCCCGCCTGGTCGAGCGGGGCAACACCTGGGCGGACGACCTCGGCGGCTACTGGCGCGACGTCGGCACCCTCGAGAGCTACTGGCAGGCACACATGGACCTGCTCGAGCCCGAGCCGCAGCTCCGACTCGACGATCCCGAGTGGCCGATCCTCACTCGCGCCTCCCAACGACCACCCGCCCGCGTTGACGCGTCGGCCAGGATCGAGGGCAGCCTGATCTCGCCCGGCTGCAGCGTGCGGGGCCGAGTGGCCCGCTCCGTGCTCGGGCCTGGCGTGGTCGTCGAGGAAGGAGTGGAGGTCGTCGACTCGGTCGTGCTCGGCAACTCGCGCATCAGCGCCGACATCCATCGAGCGATCGTCGACGAGGGCGCCGACGTGACCCAGGAAACCACCGGAGCGGAGGAGCCGGCCGTCGTCGCCTGACAACGGCCGACGCGTGCGGGCACGCGACATCCGCGTCTACTCTCTACCGCGACAGCTCGTATCGCTGATGCGTGTTGCGCGGAGCCGCGATCGGTTGAGCTCTCGCGGCAGCGCCCCTGCTCGCCATCGGATCTCGGGTCCAGACGCACCGTTAGGAACCTGTAAGGCGAACCGAACGCACCGCAAGACGCGCCCCTCGGCGGGATCAGATA
>JACCTU010000080.1 GCA_013812235.1 Actinomycetota bacterium
GGGTCGATCACGCGGTACGCGGACGTCGCGAGCACGTAGTTGATCTCGTCGCGGTCGATCCAGTAGGCGACCAGGACGACTGCGAGCAGTGCTCCCGGCGCGAGCAGCACCTTCGGCTGCCGCGCGACGAGCGCGAGCACGATTGCGAGCGGGACGAGCACGAGCCACTCGGTCGGGTCGAAGAGGTGCTCGGCGACCGCGAGGGCTGCATCGGGAAGGCGCTCGACGCGGGTCAGGTCGAGCTCGGCGCGACCCGGCACGTCGTGCGCCCATCGCCATGCCAACCACGGCACCGCCGCCACGAGGGCGAGCGCGCTCCAGAGCAGGCGCCGGGCGAAGAGAGCTCCGACGACCACCAGCGCCGCCACCTCGACGAGCGCCTCGGTCTTGATCTGCAGCGCGACCGCGAGCGAGAGGCCGGCGAGCGCAAGCATAAACGGCTCGCGGGTCTGCAGCCACCTCGCGCCCGCCAGCAACGCGAGCGCGAGATAGATCGCGAGCGGGAGGTCCGCGAGGCCTCCCTGAACGTGCCGCCACAGCTCGGGGGAGAGGACGAGCAGGAGCAGCGACCCCGCCAGCACGCGTGGCCGGACGCAGTCCCAGAGCAGCCGCGCGACCGCCCCGACGAACGCGACCGTCAGCAGCGCGAGTTGCGCGCACACGACGCGGACGTCGAGGTCGCCCACCGCCTGTACGTCGAGGCTCGTGACCACCGACCACCACAGCGGGTAGTCGGGGACGCCGAACGTCACGTACTCGCCGTTCGGCGCGAAGAGCCGCTCGTCGAGCCCGTGGTGCCAGAGCGCAAGCCCTTTGGGCAGCCAGATCCCCCACACGTCGTCGAGCCACGGGGCTGAACGAAAACCGCCCACGACGCCGAGGACGCCGACAGCCATCACGACGCCGAACGCGGCTCCTGTGAGCGGATCCAGAGGACGCACAGGCGACGGCTCTTCACGTGGTGTCGGCGCCCGCCGCCAGAAGACCAGCCCCCCGGCGGCAACAGCCGCCGCCACGGCCGCCGCGACCGGAAGGCTCGCGCGGACCCCGACGATCGTTGCGAAGAAGACGAGGGTGCCCACGCTGCCGGCGCCGACGAGCAGCGCGACACCGGCCCAGGACGGGCGCCGCCGTACCGGGCCTAGGAGTGCGTAGCCGACGGCGAGGAACGCCGCGTTGACCACGAGCACGCCGGCGACGAGGCTCATCGCCTGCGGGTGAGGACGACGCGCCCGGCGCGGACGTCGACGATCCACTCGGCGCGCTCGCGTTCGAGCACGGGGAATCCGCGGGCGAAGTACAGCTGCCCGGCCGCCTTGAGGTTTCCCTGCTGCAGAGGGGACCCGACGGGCCACTCCGTCGCGTAGGGCGAGTTGCCGATGAGCGGCGCTGCCGCGCGAAGGGCGTGGGCGTCGAGCTCGACGTCGAACGCGGGATCGCGCCCCTCGCCCTCGCCGCCCGCCAGACGCCGCAGAGGGCCGTCGGACCACGGGACGGCTGCGGTCGCGAGCACGGCGACGGCCGCGGCGGCGAGTGCCCGTCTACTCGACACTGATGTTGAGCGGGCGCGAGATCACGAAGGGGTCGCCGCGACTCTCGTCGTCCAGCCAGTTCGCTGCGGTCCCGACCCTGTACGTCCACTGTCCGGGGCCGACCCGGTCGACGAAGCGCGACGTGCGCGTGCGCCCGACCTCGGTCATTTCAATCGTGCACCGGGGCGCTTGCCCCGTCGGCTCGCAGAGCTTCCCCTGCCGGATCACGCGTGGGTCGCCCTCGGACAGCGTGTACTCGAGCGGGGAGCGGTAGACGATGAAGAACGACTCGGCCGAGTGCGGCTTCGGAGCCCGCCAGCTGAGGTCGAGCCCTCCCTCGACCGGCGCGACCGCGAGGCCGACGTCCTGGTCGACGGGGAGGAAGAGCGACTGGAGCGGCAGCTTCGCGGCGCCCTGGCCTTTCGACGGCGGCAGCAGCGTGGAGCCGATCAGCGGCACCGCGAGCAGCAGCGCGACCGGGACGAGCGCGCGGCGCGGCCACCGCACGACCCGAATGGGCGCGGGAAACCGTTCCGGCAGCCGCGCGCCCCAGACCGGCACGAGCAGCGGCAGCGACACGGCGAGGAAGAAGTACGCGGGCCACGCCGGCATCAGCAGCCGCCAGATGGTCGCGGTCTCCACGCTCACCGCCGGCGACGATCCCTTGACGACGAAGAACGCGGCGAGCCACACGGCGAAGAACGCCGCCTTCGGGATCGAGCGCCGCGCGACCGCGATCACGCCGGCGACCGGGATGAACTCGAGCAGCCTCGCGCTCCAGAAGTACTCGCGAAAGCCGAGAAACTGGTGGTTCAGCTGGTCGATATCGAGCGGGACGAAGTCCCGAACCTGCTCCCACCATGGAAGCTCCGACGGGTGCGGCGGCGGCTCCGCCGCGGCGGCGAGCACGGACGGGTCGAGTGCCAGCACGGAGATCCCGGTCCCCCGGTACTTCCAGACGGCGAGCGTCAGCAGCGCCGGGGTCAGCGCGAGGGCGAACTCGAGACCTGCACGCCAGCGATGCGCGAGCGCGAAGGCGGCGAGCGGCGCGAACACGAAGAGGCCGTTCGCCGGCTTCAGTGCGATCGCGAGCCCCACCACGATCCCTGCAGCAATGACGTCTCCCCGCGCGCCGCCGTCGAGCGCGCGCAGGACGAAGACTGCGGCGACCAGCAGCAGCACCATCGACGGAAAGTCGCCGAGCGCCGTGAAGCCGAGCGCCTGGGGAAGCGTCTGCTCGTTCCAACGCTCGTGGTAGCGCCCGACGAAGAGCGGCTGCGCCGCGAACGGGGCAACGATCCACGCCGCGGCCGCGAAGTAGCCGAGGAGCCGTCCACCGATGCGCGCCGCGATCCAGTACGCGGAGAAGAGCGCGATCGGCGCGAGCACGAGCACCTGCAGGAGGATGATCACCGGCAGGCCGTCGAGGAAGTTCGGTCCGGCGAGCAAGGCGAGCGGTGCGAGCACAAACGGCCAGAGGTAGCCGACGAGCGTCTCCGGGATGCGACCGTGAGCGAGCTCCCAGGCCGAGGTGTAGAACCACGTCTGGTCGCCGCCCTGGTAGAAGAGCCAGCCGTTTCGCTGGACCGTCAGCGCGAACGCGGCGAGCACGACCCACTGCGCGACGACGAGCGGCGCGAGGACGATCCAGGGCTCGTGGCGCGCGAGTGAGAGCCGCTCAGCGACCCGCATAGGCAGCGGCGTGCTCGCGGTACCACGCCACCGTGCGCGCGATCCCTTCGCGGAACGGTGTCTGCGCCTCGAACCCGAACAGCTCCTTCGCGCGCGTCGTGTCGAGCTTGCGCCGCGGCTGGCCGTTGGGCTTGGTCGTGTCCCAGACGATCTCGCCTTCGAACCCCGTGGCCTCGCCGATCAGCTCCGCGAGATCCTTGATCGAGATCTCCTCGCCCGTGCCGAGGTTGACGGGCTCGGGCCGGTCGTAGCGGAGCGCCGCCAGGACGATCCCTTCGGTCGCGTCGTCGACGTAGAGGAACTCGCGCGTCGGCGAGCCGTCGCCCCAGAGCACCACCTCGCGCTCGCCGAGCGCCTGCGCATCGCTCATCTTGCGGATGAGGTCGGGAATCACGTGCGCGTTCGTCGGGTGGAAGTTGTCGCGCGGGCCGTAGAGGTTCACCGGGAGCAGGAAGATCGCATTGAGCCCGTACTGCTCGCGGTAGCCTTGCGCGCCGACGAGCAGCGACTTCTTCGCGACGCCGTAGGGTGCGTTCGTCTCCTCCGGATAGCCGTTCCAGAGGTCGTCCTCGTTGAACGGAACCGGCGCGAACTTCGGGTACGCGCAGACCGTCCCGAGGACGACCAGCTTGTCGACTCCGTGCAGCCGCGACTGCTCGATCACGTGCGCGCCCATCATCAGGTTCGAGTACCAGTAGCGCCCCGGGTTGTCGCGGTTCGCGCCGATGCCGCCGACCTCGGCAGCCAAATGCAAGACCAGCTCCGGTTTGGCGTCGGCGAAGAGACGCTCGGTGTCGTCCCAGCGCGTCAAGTCGTACTGCCGACGGCGTGCGACGATCGGATCGATCCCCTCCGCCTGCAGCCGCGCGACGACGTGCGTCCCGAGGAAGCCGCCGCCCCCCGTGACCAGCGTCCGCACCGTTACCCCGTCTTGACGGTGGGCGCGGTGTACGGGAGCCAGTCGACGCGCCCGAGCCAGCGCTCGCGGTTCTCCGCGTACCACTGGATCGTCTTGCGGACACCCTCTTCCCACGAGACCTGCGGCTCCCAGCCGGTCTCGCGGTTCAGCTTCTCGTAGCCGACGCGGAGCGACATCACGTCCGTCACGCCGGGGCGGAGGCGCTCCTGGTTCGTGACGATCTCGCGCGAGCTCCAGTGGCCGTCCTCCTCGCCGATGCGGAGGATCATCGCGGCCCAGTCCGCCATCGAGATGTTCGAGCCCTGCCCGTACACGTAGACATCGCCGGGCGTCCCCTTCGCAGCGACCATCAGGTGGCCGCGCACCCCGTCGGTGCAGAAGCAGAAGTCGCGCAGCGGGTCGAGGGCGCCGAGCTCGATGTGCTCGCGCTCGAGCGCCTGCGTGATGATCGTGCCGGTCACGTAGCGCGGGTTCTGGCGGGGGCCGTAGTTGTTGAACATGCGCGTCACCACGCCTGGCACGCCGTAGGCGTCGTGGTAGTTCATCGTCAGGAAGTCCGCAGCGACCTTCGCGGTCGCGTAGATCGATTTCGGGTTGATCGGCGAGCGCTCGTGGAGGATCAGCGAGCCCGCGTCGTCGAAGTCGTGGTGGTGCGCGACCGACTCGCGCACATTGCCGTACTCCTCCGAGGTGCCCGCGGTGTCGAACTTCTCCAGCTCGAGCTCGTGGTCGACGACCGACTGGAGGAGGTTGAGCGTCCCGACCGTGTTCGCCATCACGGTCTCGTAGGGCCGGTGCCAGGACTCGCCGACGTGCGCCTGCGCGCCGAGATGAAAGACGTAGGGCTTGTCCGGCGCGGTCTTCAGCTGCCGGACGAGCAGGTCGATCGAGTGCTTGTCGGTCAGATCGGCCCAGTGGACCTTGAGGCGGTCGCGGATGTGCCCGATGTTGTTCAGGGCGCCGCTCGAGGTGGCGCGGACGAAGGCGTGGACGTGCGCGCCGAGGTGGCACAGGCCCTCGGTCAGGTGGGATCCCATGAAGCCATCGGCGCCGGTGACGAGGACGGTGCGGTCCTCGTAGTAGGAGCCGAAGTCGTCCCGCAGCCGTGCGAGCGACTCCTCTGTCCAGACCGAGTCGTTGCTGTTCGCCATGATCGGAAGGATGCGGACCAGCCGCAGCGGAGAGACTACCGCCCCCGAACCGCGCAGCGCCCTGGCTAGCGGAATCCTTACAGGGGTTTCCAGCCTGGTCCTCAGCGCGTCGGGCGCGATCGCTGCGGCGATCCTGGCGCAGAAGTTCGGGCGCGATGCGGGCACCGACGGGCTGCTCGCGGCGTACGGCGTCTACGTCACGCTGGTGCTCGCCGCGCAGGCGCTTCGGCTGACGGCGGTGCCCGAGCTCATCCGGACCGAGGGCGCCGCCGCCGGCTCGTACGCCGCGGCAGTCCTCATCGTGGGCTTGCCCTCGACGCTCGCGGCGTGGCTCCTCGCCGAGCCGCTCGCGGAGTTGCTGACGGGCAAGCTGCCGCAGGAGGCCGCCGACCTCGCGGCGTCTGCGCTCCCGTGGCTCGTCGCGGCGGCGTTCGTCCAGGTGCTCGCGGCGCTTGCGGCGGCGACGCTCGCGGCGCGGAACCGGTTCGGAGCTGCTGCGGTCGGCTTCTCGGTAG